>CAOJHG010000323.1 GCA_948435975.1 uncultured Oscillibacter sp.
TTAGTGCTTGGCGTGGTATTCGGCGTTTTGGGCATCGTTGTCGTGATCGCCTTGATAATTATTAGCGTTCTGTTTATCATCGGACTGTTTCAGGGCTGGAAGAAGCAGAGCGGGGAACGGTGCAGGAATGCGGAGGCTCAGCGGCAGCGTCATGGCGGGAAGACGGTCCTGGAGTGGCCCTGGCCCCGTGCAGCCGGCAGTCCGGACGCGGAATTCGGCGAGCTGCTGGAGGAGTTCCCACGGAAAGGCGGCGGCAGCGCCCGGTTCTATGAGCTGGGGCTGGTGCTGAATGGGAAGCGGGTGCCTTACGATACGCTGCGGGATATTTATTTCGACGAGGGCCATGAGGAACGGGGAAAGGATCTAAAGGAGGCTCTCCAAAATTCCGCTGTGCTGTGGCTGTACCGCAAACGTGGAAGGACCCTTGCCATCCGGGACTTCGTATATGGCTTCAATCATGAGGACTGCCGGCATATTCGAGACGGACTCGGCTTCCGGAACAGCGAGACATAAGAAAAAAGTCCCTTCCGTTTCAGGCGGCGGGGACCTTTTGCTGTTTCGGCTCAGGAGCGCTTATCATAATACCGGTATACGCTGGACTGGACAAACAATATAAACAACCAAACCAGCATCAGGGATAGTCCGATATAGGTGAGGGGTGTTTCGTATTCTACCCATTTGGCAATAGACGCAAGAATAATGCCGGTGATGCCCGCAGCATACTGGGTAATGCTCAGGGTCAGGCTTTTGGATCTCATTGACAGGAGACGGTTCCGCTCGTCCCGCTCATTCACAAGGTCCTCATGGGTCAGTTCCCGGGAGAGACTGTGCTCCAAGGCTTTGCATCCCAACCAGAAAAAATTGCCGGTCCAGAGCAGGTTATACAGGCTGAACCCATTCCACAGGCTGTATAGGAGGATGCCGGTGCCGGCGGCCAGGGCCAGGAGTCCGGCGGCAAAATTCTTCTTATGGTAAATTTTCATATCTTCGATCCTCCAATTCCCGGTTTTCCCGCAGGCAGCACAAATCTTCTACGGTCACGCCAAAGACCTCCGCTATCCGGTAGGCCAGCATAAGCGAAGGGTTGTACTGTTCTTTTTCGATGGAAATGATGGTCCGTGCGGAGACATGAACTTGGCTGGCCAATTGCTGTTGGGTCAGTCCAGCGGCAGTACGCAGTTCCTTGACTTTTGTTTTCATAGGCTTTCCATAACATGAAGTTTACATCACGTGAAGTTAACTTCATTTTATCATGGCCGGTACAGCTTGTCAAGAGGAGCCATGCACCCTTTTACTGCGCTTTCAGCCTTGGAAATGGAAGACAGGGGCAAGATTTAAGACTTTTGTAACAATTCATGCTGGTTTGCTTCATAACTTTCCTGTATCTTAATTCTTGCAAGAGACAAAACTTCTTTTCATCCAATCTTCCAAACAATCACCAAGGGCTGGCCAGAAGCGGTCAGCCCTTGGTGATTTTCTGTGCAGAGACTCACAGTGCCTTTTGACTGCCTAGACGGACGCTTTCCGGCATTGCAGGCAGCGGCGGAAGGATTCGTTCATTCCGGTAAATCTCCCGAAGCTGTCCCCCTATTTTTTCTAAGCTGCGGGACTCTGCCACCTTTCGCCCTTCCGCTGTCAGGTCTGGCAGGCGCTTTTCCAGGATTCCAGAAACATATTGTAGAAATTCATCGCTGTTTAACGCTTTGTATACATTTCTGCCGTGCTCCAGCCAGCCGCTGTACACAGGGATATCCCGCAGGAGCACCGGTATTCCGCACGCTAAAGCCTCCAGCACCACGATTCCTTCCGTCTCCTCGTGACTTAGAAAAGCAAACACGTCCGCGCCGCAGTATGCCTCCCGCAGCTCTTCCCGCTCCACATAGCCAGGGAATACGACATTCTCAGGCGCGTTCTCCATCGCTTGGGAAATCTCCTGGGGAATCAGCCGGGGGTCTGTCCAGCCGAACCAGAAAAACCGGACCTTGGGCAGCTTCTGAGCCAGTTCCAGGAACTCCGGCAGGCCCTTCCGCGCAATCGTGTGTCCCACGGAAACTACCGCCTGTTCTTCCTCCGCCAGACCATAGCGCCGCCGGAAAGCTTTACGTTTTTCTGGGTCTGGGGCAAAGAAATCTGTGTCCACGCCATTGGAGATGCTGTAGACCGGCTTATGGATGCCGTAGCTCTCCAGCAGAGTCCGGGAATACTCCGTAGGGGTCAGGACTACGTCGCCCAGGCCATAGCAAAACGTAATCCAGCGCCGGAACAGCGGTGCCAGGAGGTCTGAGCCCCGAAAGGAGCGCTTGAAGTCCTCCATGGTGGAGTGTCCATACCAGACCACTTTCCGGCCCCGGAGGCGTGCCCCCAGCGCCGCCAGAACGGAATCAGGCAGCACGGTGTTAACATGGATGGCTGTGGTGTCCCGGGTCCAGCGGTCTGTTGTAGGCACGCCAGAACGGCGAAGGCATTCCCGCTGATGCCGGATAGCTTGTCCCACGCCGCTTCTGCCCACCAGGCGCTCTCCACCTCCGTAAATGTAAATCCTCATAAGAAATCCCCCCAAAAGAAATTGTCATTAGGCAGCTTGCGGGCGGAACCTTCTCCCCTGGAAGGCCAATTTGGGGCGCACTCATCCAGGCGGGCTGGTTGTCCGCTTTTTTCATTCAATATCTACAGTTTTCTATCGCTGTCGCCTTTTTATGACGGCAAATTTTTCAACCGGCGCAGATGGGGTCAATGAACCAGCATCTGCCAAACAGCCGTAAGTCCCAGACTGTACAGGGCAATGGCGAAGGGCTTCCCCAGGAGGATGATTGCTGTGTACCGCCGCCAGCTCATATCCGTGGTGCCCGCCAGATAGCACAGAAAATCGTCCGGCGCTACTGGCAGGAAGATCGCCAGGGCAAACAGCCGGGCAAAACGGTTCCGCTCTTCTGTCCAATGGTGATATTTCTCAATGGTCTTCTCTGAAAACAGCAGGTACAGCAGGGGCCTCCCGCAGCTCCTGGCCACCGCGAAGGCCATCAGGGACCCAATGCAGATACCTGTATAATTGTAAGCGAATCCCCAGAGCGGCCCGAACAGGATTACGCCTACCAGGCATCCCAGT
>CAOJHG010000324.1 GCA_948435975.1 uncultured Oscillibacter sp.
ATACCATCGACACCGTCCGCAATTCCTTCAACCCTAATCTGAAGGTCCTGGGCATCCTGCTGAACAAGTACAACCGCCAGCTCACCCTCTCCCGGGAAATCCAGGATCTGGCTGAGGAGGTGGCCCGCCAGCTTGACAGCACGGTTTTCACCGTCCGCCGCAGCGTCAATGTCGCCATGGCCCCCGCCCATGGGCAGAGCGTCGTCAGCTACCGGCCGGACTGCACCTCGGCCAAGGACCTGCGAAAAGTCATCAACGCCGTGGCAGGCGACCGGTTCCCACAGCCCCGGCGGAAAGTGAAATAAACCAATCACCGGAAAATTTTCACAACCCGGCACTATTTATTCTGCCGAAGAAAAGGAGCGTTTATTATGGCATCGAATAAGGACACAAATTCCAGCAAAACCGCACACGTGATGAGCCTGCTCAGCAAGAACCGCGGCTCCAGCAGCACTCCCGCCCCCGACCCCGCTGCCGTGGAGGAGGAAAAAGCCTCTCCCGCCGCTGAGCCGGTGGCAGAGTCCACGCCCGCCGCGTCCCAGGTCCCGCCGCTGCTCTCCTCCCTGGAGGCCGACGCCGCCGTATCCTCCCAGATCAAGGATGCTCTGGAACTGGAGCTGGATCTGGACGCTCAGGAAACCGCCTCTGCGGAAGCCTCTCCGAAGAACGAGCCAGAGGCGAAAGAGGACGTCTCTGCGGACGAGCTGATGGGCGTTCCCCAGTCCTCCTCCAAAGTGCCGGAGGCGGACCTGCCTCCTGCCCCGCCGCCGTCCCAGGAGGAGAATCCATGTGCCATCACTTACACCAACGTCATGCAGATTCTGGTGGAGGAAAAAGCGGAGAAGTACATGAAGATGTTCGGCATCTGCTGCTGTGAGCACTGCCAGGTAGATGTAAAATCCTATGCCCTGAACCATCTGCCCCCCAAATACGTCGTTATGGCCCCGGATGAGCGCGTCCCCAAGCTGACGGTTTATGAGAGCAAGTACAGCAGCGACATCACTGCTCAGCTCATTCAGGCCTGCAAAGTGGTCATGGCCACCCCGCATCACGCCCGCCCTGAATAAGTCAGGTGAAAAAGAAAGGTTCGGCACACAGGAAACCGTGCCGAACCTTTTTTCTTTCTTTTTCCCTCCAAAGGTCCGCTGGAACTGTCTCCCCTTCCTAGGAAAAATTCACTCCTCCGGTTCCGCAGGCTCTTGGTTGGGGTAATTGCTGTTCAACTGTTCCCAGAGCGTATTTACATTCTCCACGCAGATGAAGTAGACATTCGTCAAAATCTGGTTTGGAATCCCCAGCTCTTCCGCCAGGCTGCTGATGGCGTTCCAGTTAGCGGACTCATAGGCCAGGACCAGCTCATACAGCTTTCCGCAGCGGCCCGTCTTGTGGAGCAGGGCCTCCTTGATTTCATCCGCCACCGGGACTTCTGCCAGGATCTCCTCCAGCGGCGCGTCAATCAAATAGCTCAGTGTGGAGAACATGCCCATCAGATACGCTTCCGAACGGGAAATCGGCATGTCCTGGGCGTGCTTCATCAGTTCGCTGCAAAAGTTCGCCCGCATGAAGGACAGCTTCAGGAACTCTTCCGAATCAGCACTGTCCGAGCCTCCATTGTTGCTGACGCTGAGGAGGTAAATCCACTGCTTCATCTGCCCCAGGCCCAGCGTCATGATCGCCTGCTGGATGGTGGTCGCCCGGTGACGCAGGGCAAAGTACGCGGAGTTCGCCATTTTCAGCAGACCATAACTCAGGCTTGCGTCCATGGAGATCAACTGCTCAATCTCCTCCACGTTAGGCTCATCCTTTGTGACGGCCACCATCAGACGGAAGAAGTTGCTCTGGAGATAAGCGCTGCTGTGAACCCGGGTCTCCAGCTTCTCCGCCACATAGGAACCCTCCACCGCGTCTACACCAAGCTGGATGGCCTTCTTGTACTCGGCTTCTGTCTCGATATTGGTGATGATGCACTTCTTGTTCATGCTGTGGGCCACTTCAATGGTATTATACAGCGCGGCCTCTGCCGTGGTCTGGATATTTAGTTTGATGTAGTCGATGGTATCCAGCAGCGCCAGATACCGGGGCGCAAACTGGAACTCATTCACCGCGATTTTGTAGCCCTCTCGCGCATACTGGTTCAGAAAGTGCATAGACAGGGGGTGAATGATGATGTTGTCGTCAATCTGAATGACCAGGTCCGACTTATCGAACAGCCGGGGGGTCTTCTTCATCAGGAGCATAGAGGTGAAGGTCATGAAGTTTAGGGAACCCTTCAGAGCCTTGGAGGTGTTCTGCGTCAGGAAGCTGTAAATGGTGTCCGCTGAAGCAAACTCCGAAGCGGGACCCGCCGGTTCCGAGCTGAACGCCTGATTCTCTCCATAGTATAGGATCTCATAGCCGATGATTTTCCCCTGCAAGTCCTTGATCGGCTGTCTTACGATATATTTGCTGCTCATGTCGCGCCTCCCGCCATCACCTGTGTTTTAGTTCCAGGAGATGGTCGATCACTTGCACCAAATGCCCGATCTCCGGTTTGCTCATCTGATCGTCCGCGCCCAGCTCCTTGCCCTTGCGCCGCATCTCCTCCGTAATCAGAGAAGAAAAGATAATCAGCGGAATATGCTTGAACTCCTGGTCGTCCTTTACCAGCTTTGTCAGACGGTGCCCATCCATCTGGGGCATCTCGATATCTGTGATGATAATTGATACCTTCTCGTCCAAATCCTCTGCTCCCCGCAGGCTGCTGAGGTAATTCCACAGCTCCTGGCCGTCGGGGAACATCCGGGTTTTCTCGTAGCCGGACTTGTGCAGGGCCTCCTCGATCATCTTGCCCAGCAGCGCCGAATCCTCCGCTACCAGGACCGTGGCCTCGCTCCGCTCCCGGACGCCCAGATGGTCGATCTCAGACATCTGGATAGTGGTCTCCGGCGCAATCTCCGCCACGATTTTCTCAAAGTCCAAAATGGTCACCAAATCATCGCCGCACTGTGCACTGCCGGTGGCAATACCGTCGTCCCCGCTGGAAACGGTCTTGTCCGGCTTTTGGATGTTCTTCCAGGAGATGCGGCTGATGCCCACCACGGTATGGACCCGGAAGGCGATGAACA
>CAOJHG010000325.1 GCA_948435975.1 uncultured Oscillibacter sp.
GGCTCTTCTGGGGGACCGGGGCATCCCTGCCGAGGACAGCGATTGGGACGCGGAATATGATGATTACATTCTCGCCGTCCGCACGGTGAAGGACCTGGAAGATGCCGTCCGCTTCATCAACGCCCACGGAACCGGCCACTCAGAGTCCATCGTCACCACAAACTATTTCAAGGCACAGCGCTTTTTGGATGCTGTGGACGCAGCGGCGGTCTATGTCAACGCCTCCACCCGCTTCACCGACGGCGGGGAATTCGGCCTTGGCGCGGAAATCGGTATCTCCACCCAGAAAATGCACGCCAGAGGTCCTATGGGTCTGGAAGAACTGACTAGCTGCAAATATGTGATCTACGGGGAAGGTCAGGTGCGGTAAGCCTTCCGCCGCAAAGGAGATGTATTATGAGGCCTGATTTTACGGCCATCCTGCCAGGTTTTTCCCGGAATTCCATCCATCTCATTCCCTCCGGAAACGCGCAGATGGAAACCGGCGGCACACATTTCGGAGGTTCTCCGGATGTTCCGGCGGGCTTTTCCTGGCCTTACTTTGATACGGATACCATTGATGACAGCGAAATAAAGCCCCGGCCCCTCAGTTTTATTGCTCAATTCGACTGCGCCGCTTTGTCCTTGCTCGACACGGATGCCCTGCTGCCGCATGAGGGCCTGCTCTCCTTCTTCTATGAACTGGGTTCTCAGCGCTGGGGCTACGACCCCAATGACGCAGGCTGTGCAAGGGTCTATTGGTTCCAGGATAAATCCGTTCTTTCCCCGGCGCGCTTCCCGGAGGATATGGAGGCGTATTACCGCCTTCCCCTTATTTCCTTCCAGGCCAGGCAGAAATTGGAATATCCCGGCTATGAGGACATTTCCCTCGCCCTTCCCGCTGCTGGCACCAGCTCCGCTTACAGCAGTGACGGCGTTCAACTCTGGGACGAATATGAAAAGGTCCGGGAAACGTTCCTGGGTCCTGAAGAACCCGACAGCCGGCATAAGCTCCTTGGCTGGCCAGATGTGATTCAGAACAACATGACCCAGGAGTGTGAGCTGGTCAGCCGGGGCTATTCCACAGGCCGCGGCTGGGGAGGCATCCCTATAGAAGTCCGGAAGGCCTCAGCGGGACCGTCCCTGGACAAATGGCGGCTGCTCTTTCAGCTAGATACCATCGGCGCCGGGGATTTTGAGCTGATGTTCGGCGACAGCGGCTCTATCTATTTCTACATCCGCAAAGAGGACCTTGCCGCCCGCCGCTTTGACCGGGTGTGGCTGATTCAGCAGTGCTGCTGACGAAATTGGCAGTTTATATGGAAAGGAAGTTTTTATGGAAATCAATATGCAAAATGTGAAACTAGGCTTCATCGGCGCAGGCAACATGGGAAGCGCTCTGGCCCACGCGGCGCGGAGGACGCTCTCTGGGACGCAGATCCGGCTCTCTAACCGCACACCAGAGAAGGCTGCCGCTCTGGCCAGGGAGCTGGGGGCGTCCACCGGCACAAACAGGGACTTGGCAGAGTGGGCGGATTTTTTGTTTCTGGGCGTCAAACCGCAGATGATGGAACAAATGCTGGCAGAGATTGCCCCTGTCCTGGCTGGCCGGAAGGACCGGTTCATCCTGGTCACTATGGCGGCTGGCCTGCCTATGACCCGCATTCAGGAGATGGCCGGCGGAGACTACCCCGTTTTTCGCATTATGCCCAATACCCCCTGCTCTATCGGTGAGGGAATGCTGCTCTATACCCGGGGGCCAGGCGTCACAGAAGAAGAGGAGGCCCTTTATCTGGAAGCCATGCAGGGCGCGGGCCGCTTCTCTGCTATTCCGGAACGGCTGATGGACGCCGGGTCTGCTGTGGCGGGCTGCGGTCCCGCTTTTGTGGATCTTTTTCTTGAGGCAATGGCAGATGGCGGCGTGGCCTGCGGCATTCCCCGGGCACAGGCTATGGAGTTCGCCGCACAGATGATGGTAGGAGCCGCCAAGCTCATG
Organism: uncultured Oscillibacter sp.; assembly: GCA_948435975.1. Lineage (GTDB taxonomy): Bacteria > Bacillota > Clostridia > Oscillospirales > Oscillospiraceae > Oscillibacter. Next base: position 1,976 of record CAOJHG010000325.1, read on the forward strand.
CTGGAAACCGGAAGGCACCCCGGCGCACTGAAGGACGCGGTATGCTCTCCCGGCGGGTCCACCATTCAAGGCGTCCGCACCTTGGAGAAAAACGGATTCCGGGGCGCAGTCATTGATGCCGTTATCGCCGCTTGCGAGAAAAACGCGGCTCTCATGCAGTAATGAACGCTCCTGCTGAGCTGTGCCTTGAATCCTGAAATGACCTATGTTAAAATCCAATCCGCAAAATGACACGCAATGGAGGGAATTATTATGTCAGAAAAAGAAAAGATGATAAACGGAGAATGGCACAACGCTAACTTTGACAAAGAGCTGCTGGAAGAACGCAGAAAGGCCGAGCTGCTTTGTTATGAGTTCAATATGTCAGAGCCAGGGAGTGACAAACAACTTTCTATCTTGAAAGATTTGCTGGGCGTTGAGTATCCAGAAGGGCTGACGGTACTCGCTCCTGTCTATTTTGATTATGGTACAAGCACACATTTTGGAAAAGGCACATTTGTCAATCATGGCTGTTACTTTATGGACGGGGGCGGCATCAATATTGGAGAAAATGTTTTTATCGGCCCCTTCTGCGGCTTTTATACGGCAAGCCACCCGTTAAACTATACCTATAGGAATGAAGGTCTTGAAAGGGCGCTTCCCATTACGGTGGGGGACGATTGTTGGTTTGGCGCAAATGTGTCGGTCTTGCAGGGGGTTACAATTGGCAGAGGATGTGTAATCGCCGCCGGGAGCGTCGTTACAACAGACCTGCCAGATAATTGCGTGGCGGCAGGTATCCCCGCTTCTATCAAGAAATATATCGCGCAGGAGGACACCCGTTTGGATTGAACTGCCAGCGGTCTGTGATGGAAAACCCCAATAACAAAGAGTCATCAATAAAGCAAAAAATAACAGACACTAAATAAAAGCACAGCGGTCCATGGAGTCTTTCCTCTCCATGGGCCGCTTTCTTTTTTGCAGAGTCCTTTTACACACCCTCCAGTTCGTCCGTCAGCCAAGTGTGATCTGGGGACAGCTTCCGCGTAAACACTCTGGCGCTGTCCTCTGGATACTTATTCTGATGGTATTTGAACAGCATCTCCCCTGGGTGGAGTTCACACAGGATTTCAATTTTTCCTCTGG
>CAOJHG010000326.1 GCA_948435975.1 uncultured Oscillibacter sp.
TCAGCAGCGAGATTGGCCCCATTATCCTTGAGGCGGAGGGCCGGAACGATTTTGCTATGGTGCTGCCGGTCAATTTGAAGAAAGCAGCGGCCTGACTTGGAGGGAATCTATGGAGTATCAGGATTTTAAGAAACTCTACTGCGAGGACCCGATCATTTTTCATCTCGGCATGGAGCTGTTTAACGGGATGGGCAGAGACGCACTTCTCGCCAGTACGGACCAGGTGCTTTGTGCCGCCGTGACGAAAAAGCTGATTGCTTTGATGGCGGAGGACAGGATCGCAAACGCGGTGAACGCTGCGAAAGACTTCGCCAGTCTGAGCGCCGTGGAGCGGTTGGCCTATGCGGGCCGCTGCGGCATCAAGCTGGAGGACGATCCTGTGGATGAACCCGGCATCTGCCCTCTCTGCGGCGAGACGCTGGAGTATGAGGACGCGTATTCCGGTAAACTTCTCAGGAATTGGCGCTGCAAAGGGTGCGGAGCCAAGGGAAAGGAAGCCTACCGGAAAGTTTTTGACAGCCATTATAGCGTATTGGACAGCAGCGGGCACATGGTTCGCTGATAAAACGGAAGGATAAAGGAGAGCATTATGAAAACGGTATACATCCCCAAGGGAAAAACGGCGTCGTATGATTCCCTGGAAACGGAACATCTGGTGGTAAACGGCTGCCTGAAGGTGACCCACGGCCTGAAAGCCAAGACCATCACCGGCGCTGGCGTGATCCTGGCCGGAACCATCTCGGCGGACGATATCCGCGTGCGGGAAATCGAAGCGGCGTCGGTGTGCTGCCTGCGCCTGAATGCGAAGCGGGTCCAGGCTGAGGAGGTGCTTGCCTCGGAGAGCGCCGTGGTGTCCTGCTGCCTCTGCGCCGACTACGTGGCGTCGGCCCATTTGACGGTGGCCTTTTATAAGGTGGGCGAGATTGACGCCGGTAAGGTGGTCAACCTGCCGCCGAAGAAGATCCATCCGTTCTGGATGCTGCTGGCGACGGTCCTGCGGCCTTTCCAGGTGTTGTTGTCTGTGGTTCGCGCCGTGTTTTGCGCGGGCGAAGTCATGGACGCAGAGTACCATCAGGTACCGGAAGATGTTTCCCGCCCTGCTGCGTGAGCGTCATAAAGGAACGCTTTATTTGGGAGCGGACCGTCACAACGGAAGATGAACGGACGGTGCTCCAGGAAAGGAAAATACACGGTGTGCTGGATGCGGACGGAATCTTCCATCTGCGGGCCTACTGTGAGAAGCGGTTTTCCATCCGGCAGGAACCGGAAAAAAGCAGAAAAACAGCGGCTTGACCGTTGAATTTAAGGCAAGGGGTTCACGGACTCCTTGCCTATTTTTAAGGAGGAATTTTCTATGTCTGTGAAATCTCAGGAAACCAACATGCGCCGTCTGGCGGAACTGCTCAGCCAGGACCTCGGATATATTTATGGCGAGCGGGAGAGCGGCCCCAATGGGGCGAAGAAGACCTTTCTGAACCTGGGCAAGGTGTTCCTGCGGGCGCTGGCCAAAGACCTGGGCCTGCGGGACGCCAAGATCACGTCCAACCCCGCCGGCATCGCTGTGTCCGGCGACTGCTCCCTGATCGGCATGTGGGAGAATAACGGCATCTACGTCGACATCTCCCAGCCCGGCCTGGGCGGAAGCCGTGTGCTGCTGTACCGCACGACCCGCAATATCCGGGACTACTCCGGCGGCCGCAACAACTTCCTGACGCTGGACGATCTGCGAAAGCTGTCCTATCCGGCGCTGCTGGATAAGCTGGGCGCGCTGAGAAAGGAGGGCGGCACCCATGAGCGGTTCGACCGGGCAGCCTGACGAAACTCGCTATTACGCGGTGGAACAACTTCGGGAGGCGCAAAAGCGCCTCCTGGACCTGTCCCAGTCTATGGTGATCTGGCGGGCCAGGGTGGAGAAGTACCGGACCGCGGATACATCGCTTGCCCGGGACGCCTACGCAATGCTCCAAACCGTCCGGCGGAATCTGGCGGAGGCCCTGGGTGAAATCCACCTGCTTCTGATGGAGGCGGAGGAATACCAGACGGCCCGGACTGCCGGAAAGCTCCGGGACGGCCTTCTGGGATTCCATCTCATGAGCGGCAATTACCGGCCTGTCTATGACACGCTCCACGCCTTTGCCGAAAGCCTGCCGGTGGAGGGGACCACCAACGCCGCCATTGTCGGGCGGCTGATGAACAACATCAAGCTGGGCTACTACCCCACGGACCCCGGAAATATTTCGCTGATGCTCCGCGGAATCCAGTTCCCGGAGGGCGTCACCACGAATCTCTTTGACCCATGCTGCGGCTGCGGCAAGGCCCTGCGCCAGCTGGCCCAGGGAAACAACTGCTATGCCTATGGCGTGGAACTGGACGAAAGCCGGGCAGAGGAGGCCCAAACGAGACTGCACCGGGTCGGCTTCGGCAGCTTTTTCTTCAGCCGGATCAGCCATGAGGCGTTTCATCTGCTCTTCCTGAACCCGCCGTATTTGTCTGTGCTCAACGCAAGCGGCGGAAAGTCCCGGCACGAGAAGCGGTTTCTGATCGAGAGCATCCCGAACCTGGCTTACGGCGGCCTGCTGGCCTACGTGATTCCCTATTACCGCCTGACGCCAGATATCTGCCGGGTGCTGGTGGATAACTTCGATGATCTCACCGTCTGGCGTTTTAGCGACGGAGAGTTCAGGAAGTTCAAGCAGGTCGTGGTCTTTGGCATCCGGAAACGCCGGGACGCGGAACCCCAGGATACCCTCTGGCTGGAGCGGTACGCGGAGAATCCCGGAAACATTCCCAGTCTGACAGAACTGCCGGAAGACCGGTACGCTCTCCCGGGGGAACCCCTGGAGGTGCCGGTATTTCAGGGAGAGAAGTTCAATCAGAAGGAGCTGGAACAGCAGCTCCGGCGCTGCAACAGCTTCACGCAGATGATATCCCGGCGCAGTGAGCTGGACAATGGAACAAAGCGGCCCCTGCTGCCGCTGTCCATCAGCCAGATCGGGTTGGTGGGCGGTTCCGGCATGATCAACGGGCTGATCATGCCGGAACCAGATCGGAAGAGCACACGTCTGAACTCCAGTCACTCGTAAGGATCGCGGATGC
>CAOJHG010000327.1 GCA_948435975.1 uncultured Oscillibacter sp.
GCAGAGCAGGCCAATCAGACGCCTGCGGTTCCCGCCGCTCCCCCCGCGTCCCGTCCCCAGGAGCAGGCATCCCCCGCCCAGGTCCGTCAGGAAGGCCAGCTTCCGGGCGCGGAGGAAAATCCCTGCTGTATGGGCAGCGCGGCGGCAGAGATGGTGGATGTGCTGACAGGCTATATCGAAAACGAGCTGGCAGACCGGCGCTATATCCAGGCCCTGACCCGGCAGGCCCCTTCCTGGGCACGGCAGCGCCTCCGGGACATTGCCGCAGACCAGGCCGCCCACGCCCGCCAGCTCATGGCCGCTTACTACCTCATCACCGGCCAATGCTACCAGCCCAGTGTCAGCAGCGAGCGCATTTACTTAGGCCGCTGGTGTCCGGCCCTGCGGGAACGCTACCACGCCGCGGCCTGCAATGGGCTGAACTACGCCCGCTCCGCCGAGGATACGACGGACCCCTGTCTGGCGCGCCTCCTGAACAGTCTGAGCGTCCGTTCCTACCGCCACGCTGAGGAGCTGATGTCCCTTTTAGAGCGCAGCCTGCAAGGATAGGCCGCGCCGCCCTCTCCAGAAACAGTCAAGCCCCCCGTTCATAAGCGACGGAGGGCTTGCTCTTCAGCCAAAAGCCTTTTGAATTACGTCTCGTTCCCGCTGGTTCTCCACCCAGTCCTCCACATAGCCGCACGCATGGCACACGTACCGCGCTACAGGAACCCGCTTTACAAACGCCAGCTTCGTAACGCAGATGCTGTTTGCAAGATAGCGGTGCGCGTTGTCCGGCACCCGGATGATTTCCCGGCTCCCGCATTTGGGGCAGCACTTCGTATTTCTCATACAATCCCTCAGTTTACACGGTACAGCTTCAAGGCCAGCGGAACGGAAACCACCGTGGCAGCCACCGCCGCAAAGGGAAGCGCCGCCATTATCGGGCCCTGGACCTGCTGAATCTCTCCCGTGGTTTCCAGCAGCACACTGCCCACGATCGCTGCGGCAAAGACAATCATCATAAACCCAAGGCGGCCTTTCTCAACGCCAAAACGCAGGACCAAGGGGATCGTCACATCCAATGCCAGAACCGCCATGAGAAAACTTGCCGCCATAAGTCCCATATTTGCAGGAGATTTCGTCACCACCGACATTGCCGTCTGCATCACCAGACATATCAATGCAGCAACCCCCGCGCAGAGCCAGCCAAGTACGTACTTGCTCAGCACGATGTCCCGCCGGGAATAGGGCATCATTGCTGCTAACTGGCCCCAGTGGCTCCGCTCGTCGTAGGCCAGCGCCGTGTAGGGCATCATGGAGCACCACACTACAATAAAAAAGTTGTTGAATGTGCCTCCCACCGCCGTCATGATCACGATAATCAGCAGGAAAGTCCTCACCTGCTTCCAGAGCACGTAAACATCCTTCTGAATCAATGCTTTCATGTCACTTCGCTCCCTTCACCATAAACAGAATGATATCTTCAATACTGGTCCGTTCCAGAGTCAGGCCCGCCGGTATTTCATCCCGCAGGACCAGGGCCCGGACGCCGCCGTAGCCACTGGCCTCCCGTCCGGCAACCGCTTCTGGCCGCAGACTTTCCACCTGCTCCAATGTCCCCGCAAAAATGCCGTATTTCTCCAAAAGCTGGTCCTTCTCATCGCAGAACAGCAGCCGTCCCTGATGCAGAAACGCGATATAGTCGCACAGCTTCTCCAGGTCGCTGAGGATGTGGGAGGAAATCAGGATGGAGTGGTCCTCCTCCCTGGTGAAGTCGCTGAACAGCTCCAAAACCTCATCCCGAACAATGGGGTCCAGGCCAGACGTAGCCTCATCCAGTATCAGGAGCTTTGCCTCATGGCTCATGGCAACCGCGATGGCCAGCTTCATCTTCATGCCTCTGGAAAAATCCTTAAACTGCTTTTTCTCCGGCAGGTCAAAGCGTTGGAGAAAGTCCTCATACTGCTTCGGATTCCAGCGCCGGTAGGTACCCGCCATGACCTTTCCCACCTGAACGGCGGTGAGGGTCTCGGGATAATAGGCCTCGTCCAGCACAACGCCGATATCCTCCTTTACATCCCGGAAGGCCGGACTGGACACGTCTGCCCCCAGTACAGAGGCGGTCCCGCTGTCTGGCCGCAGGGCGCTCATCAAAATACGGATGGTGGTGGATTTTCCCGCGCCGTTTTCACCAACCAGGCCGCAGATCGTCCCCGCAGGCACCGTCAGGTTCAAATCCTGGATGGCAAAGGAACCGAAGGATTTGTGAATATGGGAAAGTTCGATTGCGTTCATGTAGATTCCTCCTTGGAAAGAATTCGCAGCATTTCGTGTACTTCTTCCAGAGACACGCCGCAGCTCTTGGAAAGTTCCAGGGCGGCGGTCAGGTGGTCTTCCAGCTCTTTCATCTGCTTCTCTTGGATCAGGTCCAGGTTCTTCTCCGCCACAAAGCAGCCCTTTCCAGCCACGGTGAACAGGAAGCCCTCGGCCTCCAGCTCGTCATAGGCCCGTTTGGTGGTGATAACGGAAACCTTCAAGTCCTTCGCCAGCGTCCGGATAGAGGGCAGCGCCTCTCCGGGGGACAACTTTCCGGCAATGATCTGGGCCTTGAGCTGGGAACAGATCTGGTCGTAGATCGGCTGGTTGACCGTGTTGCGGATGATAATTTCCATAGCTGCCTCCCAGTCGTGCATTCCGTTCCTTCTGTATATAAACAGTATACACAGAATAAACAGTTTGTCAACCCCATTCACAAAATTTTTTTCGTCTCTTCCTTCTGTCATAGTCCATTCGAAGCTTTTCACGCTCAATTTTCCAACTCGGTCTAGGAAATCGGGAAAACCTGTGGTATACTAGAGCGGCAAGAAAATCCACGTTCGCAGAAGGAGGGGGACGCCATGGAAACCGTCAGCGGCGTCAGCAACTGGAAACTGACCATCCGGCGGGAGGAAAATCACATCGTCCTCCTCCGAGGAACCACCTGCGACCGCCGCGCCGTCCTGCCGGACAACCTCTTCGGCCTGCCGGTGACTGTACTGGGCCGCCACGCCCTCTCGCCTGAGAGCCGGGAGGAGGAAGGAGAATCCGTGCTGGTCACCTGCGGCGGTCCCCCCT
>CAOJHG010000328.1 GCA_948435975.1 uncultured Oscillibacter sp.
ATTCCCCCTGCCGGTAGAAGGAGATCACAGCGTCCTCGGGCAGGTCGTTGATAAGCTCCACCTTGTAGGGCTCCTCTTTCTCCTCCATGAATTTGACGGCCTCTTCCCGGGGCAGCTCGAAGCGCTCCAGTTTCAGCTTTTCCTTACAGATTTTCCGCATCTCGCCTTCGATTTTCTCCATGATTTCCGGCGTGAAGGGGAAGGGAGAATCCATGTCGTAGTAAAAGCCCTCGTCGATGGAAGGACCGATTGCCAGCTTCACTTCCGGGTAAAGGCGCTTGACGGCTTGGGCCAGGATGTGGGAGCAGGTGTGCCAATAGGTTTTTCGGTAGGTCTCGTTTTCAAAGGTATACTGGTTGTTTTCTTCACTCATGGTAAATCCTCCTTGTATTGAGGGGCGACGGTAAAAAAATCACCCCTGACGAAAAAATCAGGGGTGAGCGTTTTTGAAACGTCCCACGGTTCCACCCTGCTTGCGCTCCGAAGAGGAACGCCGCTCGTGTCCGCTGTAACGGGCGGGCCCGTCCTGGTCGTCCCAGGCGGCTCAGGAGTGGTACGGCGGGCGCGTGTACAGGGCGCTTTCAGCGTTTACGCCCCTCTCTGGGTATCGTCTGCCCGATGCTTCTCCGTCTCAGCCATTTTGATAAAGGCAGTTTACCACCGGTAGGGGCGGTTTGTCAAGGGGAAGGTTACGGAATTGAGCGTGCAGCTTCCATCCCCTCCACAGAAGTGATTGTGCGTTTGGCGGCGGTACTGGAAACGACTCCCGGCTTTATCGACTGGTTGCAGGAACAAGACCTCTCTTGAAAAAAAGACGGCCCCATGAAAGACTTGCTTCCACAGGGCCCGTCTCTGTTTTTATGCGGAATTTCAGCCGCGCCATTTATCCGGAGAGACGCCCCGGACCTGTAAACGCCCCTTTACGAAATCCCGGAACATGGCGTACAGCACGGAACACAGCGGGATAAACAGCACCATTCCCGCAATGCCCATCACGCTTCCGCCCAGAGTCACCGCCGCCAGCACCCAGATTGAAGGCAGGCCCACCGACGACCCGACTACATGGGGATAGATGAGGTTTCCTTCGACCTGCTGGAGCACCAGGAACAGCACCACAAATCCCACCGCCCGCCAAGGGTTCGTCACAGCAATGAGCAGTGCGCCCACAACACAGCCGATGAACGCGCCCACGACCGGAACAAGAGCCGTCAGGGAGATCAGGACCCCCACCAGCAGGGCGTAGGGCATTCGGAGTATCGTCATGGAAGCGGCAAACATCGTCCCCAAAATTACAGCCTCCAGACATTGGCCGGATAAAAAGCTGCTGAATATCCGGTTTGCCAGACGCAGCACTTCAAGCACCCGGTCCGCCCAGGCTTCCGGCAGAAGGGCGTAACAGACCTGCCTGCCCTGCCGTGCCAGCTTTTCTTTTTGCAGGAGGATATAGAAGGAGAAAATCAGGCCGATTACAAAGGTGCTCACGCCGCTGACCAGCCCGCCAATCATGCCGCCGCCAGAGGACAGAATCCGGTTCCCCCAGCTCTGAGCCAGTGTGATTGCCTTTCTGGAAAGTCCGCCCCAGTCGATACTGATATGCAGGGCGTCCGCCAGAGACTGCACCTGCGGCAGATAGCGTTCCAAAACCGTTAACTGTTCTTGCAGGCGCTGGATTGCGTCGGGGATCTGTCCTGCGATAGATCCCACAGCCTCTCCGACTCCCGGCCCAATGACGCAGAACGCCAGCGCCAGCACGCCCGCCAGCGCCGCCAGGGTCAAAATCAGGGCCAATGGACGCCTCCCCTTCTGACGCTCCGGAAACCGCCGCTCGATTGCCGCCATGGGGACATTGAGCACAAACGCGATTGCCCCGCCCACCAGGAAGGGACTCAGTATTCCCAGCAATTTCCCGGTGGTGATCAGCACGGTCCCCAAGTTTTGGAGGATGCAGTAAAACGCCACGCCGCCGCAGACCACCAGAAGGCGCTGCTTGATCTGATCTCGATTCCAGTCCATATCAGCTTTCCCGGCAGCGTTTCGCCGCCTCCAGGTATTCCTGCGCGGATTCCCGGTTGCTTTCAATCTCAGCCTCTGTCAGTTGGCGGACGACCTTTGCGGGACTGCCAAGGATCATGGACCCAGCGGGCGCGTCCATTTTTCCCGTGACCAGGGCGCCAGCTCCAATGATGCAGTTATCACCGATTTTGGCCCCATTCAGAACAATCGCGCCCATACCGACCAGCACATTGCCGCCAATCGTGCAGCCGTGGACAATGGCGCCGTGGCCGATGGTGCAGCCCGCGCCGACGGTAGTTCCCTCGTGCATAACAACGCAGTCCTGGATATTGGTGTTTTCGCCGACGGAGATGGGTCCGTCATCTCCTCGAAGGACTGCGTTATACCAGACGCTGACGCCCTTACAAAGAGTAACATCGCCGGTGACTTTGGCCCCCTCGCAGATCAGAGCGTCGCTGTCGGTCGTTCTCAGCTTGTATGCCATAATATTCGTTTCCTTTCTATGTTTGAACCGCTTCTGATGGTCTGTTATCTGCGGCAGGCAATTCTGGGTATCCGCCGCAGGGAGCAGAAAAGACCGTCAGACTGTGCAGCGCCTAAAAATTCTCGGTAAAATTGCCGTCTTTGAATATAGGGATTTCTTTTCCATCATGGGTAGTTCCTGTGATAGAAAGGTCCGGGGTTCCAATCATGAAATCTACGTGAGTGATGGAATCATTAAGGCCCCGTTCTTTCAATTCTTCTTTTGTCATCTTCTGTCCGCCCTCCAAGCAAGGGTATGCCTCGCCGAAAGCAATGTGGCAGGCGGCGTTTTCGTCGAAAAGGGTGTTGTAGAAAAGCAGCTTCTGGTTAGAAATGGGACTGTCGTATGGCACTAGTGCAACCTCTCCAAAGTAGCTGGCTCCTTCGTCCAGGCTGATGGCGGCGTTCAGGGTCTCTTCTCCCTTTTCCGCATGAGCCTCTATGATCCTGCCGTCCTTTACCACGAAATAGAACTTGTCAATGATGGTTCCATCGTGTACGAGGGGCATCGACGCATATACCACGCCGTTAGTCCCCGTCCGCAGGGGGTAAGTGAA
>CAOJHG010000329.1 GCA_948435975.1 uncultured Oscillibacter sp.
TGCCGATCTGCTGGATGGTGCCCTTGTCCATGACCACGATGGTGTCGGACATGGTGAGGGCCTCCTCCTGGTCGTGGGTCACATATATGAACGTAATGCCTACCTGCTGCTGGATGCGCTTGAGCTCAATCTGCATGTCCTTGCGGAGCTTCAAATCCAGCGCGCCCAGTGGTTCATCCAAAAGCAGCACCTTGGGCCGGTTCACCAGGGCACGGGCAATGGCTACACGCTGCTGCTGTCCGCCGGAGAGGGCGTCAGGGCGGCGGTTTTCAAAGCCCTTCAAGCTGATGACTTCCAGCATTTCCAGGACCCGCTCCCGAATCTCCTCTTCGGGCAGCTTTATTTTGCGCTTCGGGTCCTGGGGGTCCGGCCTGCGCTGCATCCGGAGGCCGAAGGCGATGTTCTCATAGACATTCAGATGAGGGAACAGCGCGTATTTCTGGAAGACCGTGTTGATCTGCCGTCGGTAGGGCGGAACGTCATTAATCCTCACACCGTCAAAGAGGACGTCTCCCGATGATGGCATCGTGAAGCCGCCGATAATCCGCAGCGTGGTGCTTTTGCCGCACCCGCTGGGCCCTAGCAGTGTGAGGAATTCCTTATCATTGATATACAGATTTAAGTGATCGAGAACCAGCTCGTCGTCGTACGCCATGCAGAGGTCCCGCAGGCGAATCAACTCTTTGGACATGTATCCTCCCCCGTTTCGTTTGAAAGATTTTTCAGCCTCTTTTCTCTGTTTTAGATTTGGTCTTTCCCGTCGAAATTCAGCAATACCTGCATCATAACGGAAGCACCCCCAAATGTCAAGGGAATTGTTGGACCGAGACTATTGTTTTTTTATCAGTAGTCCCTTGACTTCCTTCTCGGGGCGGTGTATACTGGCTTTATAAACTACTATGTTTTTATCAGTAGTTATGGAAAGGAGCGGTTTTATGAAGCAAGATTACCTGTCGCGGCTGGCCCGCGCCGCCCGGTGGTATCTGCCCCCGGCGGAGGCGGCGGAGGTGCTGGAGGATTACGCGGAGCTGGTGGACCAGGAGCCGGAAGAAGCTCTGCGGCAGCGCCTTGGGTCCCCTCGGGCGGCAGTGCGGCAGCTTGTTCAGCCAAAAGCCTACCTTCGCTGGCTGACGGCTTTCATTGGGATGGCCGCCTCCATACTCCTCCCGGCGGTGACGCCCATTTGGCAGGAGCTGTCTCTGTGTGTCTTTCGGCTCTTCCGGATCTACTGGTTCTGGGAGATCGGCATGAATGTTACCCCCTTGCGAGGCGTTTTTTTCCTGCTGGGGTTCGTTCTGGCCCTGGCCTGCTTCCTGCGCAGGCGCGGCGGTAAAGCAAAAACGGCCCTCCCAAAAGCCATTCTGCCTCTCCTGGGCCTTATGGTACTGGGACTGGCCTGGCTCTGGTTCATGACCTGGCTGCTTCTGTCGGAGTCCTGGGATTTGATGCTGGCGGTTTTTCCGCAATTCGAAATCATTTCGACCTTTCGCCTGACCTTGGGGCTGGTAAATTTCGGAATGGGACTCCTTGGTTTTTATGGGCTGGTAAACGCCAGAATGAGGGACCGCCGCTGGAGCGCAGTCTACCTTCTGGGTCTGACCGGGACGCTCCTGACGCTGTCCGTGTGGGGGCTGCTTACCAGTATGGACCTCAGCATTTCCCTGCTCCCCAACTGGCAGGCGCCCATCCTGCTCCGGCTCCTGCTTGTGACGGCTGTGGGCCTTGCCGGAACGGCGGTGTCCCTATGCTGAAAAAGGACCTTTTAGAGCTGTGCCTGCTCCATCTGATGAGCCGGGAGGACCAGTACGGCTACGAGCTGCTCCGCCAGCTCCACGCCGCCTTTCCGGACACCCAGGAAAGCGCCATTTACGCCATCCTCCGGGGACTGTGCCGGGAAAATTATACAGAGCGTTATCATGGTGGAACTGGTTCGGGCGGACCAGCTCGGAAATACTATCGTCTGACAGAAGCCGGGCAAAACCGCCTCGCCACTCTGCTGGAGGAATGGCGGTCCTTACGGAAAGCGCTGTCCGCCCTCGGCATACAATAGGCGCGGAAATCTTCCCAGGCGGCTCTTTTACGGCTCCTTTGGAAAATACTTTCCGGCAAACGGCACGTCCTTTACCGTGAACTCTTTACCCCGCAGATAATTCAGCGTTCCGGCGTCAGTCGGGAGGGAAAAGGCCAGCTTATATGCGTACAGCGCCTGGCGGGTCTCTCCATATTTTCGGTTGACCGCTCCATTCCCATACTTCCCGTCTCCCAGCAGCGGACACCCCAGCTCCGCCATGGACACCCGGATTTGATGGGTCCGCCCCGTCAGCAGGCGGCATTCCACCAGGGACAGCCCGCCTCGTGTCTCCAGCGTCTTGTAGAGCGTCGCGGCGGACTTCCCTCCTGGGACCGGGCGGCGGTGGAACGTCACCAGCTTCCTGGCCTCGTCTTTCAAGAGGAAGCCCTCGATTTTTCCCTCCGGCGGCTTCGGCCTTCCCACTGTTATGCAGAGATAAGATTTCTCCAGCTCATGGGCCCGGATTTTCTCGTTCAGAATCCGCAGGGTCTCCGCGTTCTTCGCCGCAATCACAATCCCCCCTGTGTTCCGGTCAATCCGGTTGCACAGCGCCGGGGTGAACGCATTCTCCCACCGGGGGCTCCATTCCTTTTTCTGGTAAAGATACGCCTGGATGTGGTTGATGAGGGTGTTGACCTTCTCCATCTCGTCCGCGTGGACCACCAACCCGGGGCGCTTGTCCGCCAGAAGCAGGTTTTCGTCCTCGTAGACAATGCTCAAATGGGGCTGAAAGATGGAAAGGAATAAATTTTCCTCCCTGGGCTTGTCAAAGAATTCGTCATTGATGTATAATTGCACTAGGTCCCCGGCCTGTAGGCGAACGTCCCGCTTCGCCCCTTTTCCGTTGACCTTCACTCGTTTGATGCGGATATACTTCTGGGCCAGGGCCGCGGGCAGTAAGGGCAGATTTTTCGATACAAAGCGGTCCAGGCGCTGCCCGGCGTCATTTTTCCCGATGGTGAATTCCCGCATGTGGCGGACCTCCCGTGTTGTTTTCCCCATCATACCCGTTTCCTTGGG
>CAOJHG010000330.1 GCA_948435975.1 uncultured Oscillibacter sp.
TCCCCCTGCAAAACCTGATGATTGCCGTGGGCGGCGGCACCGGCGTGGGCATGAACGCGCTGCTTTCCCGGTCCTTGGGAGAGAAAAACCAGAATATGGCTGACCGGGCCGCAAATACGGGGATTTTTCTCACCATTTGCAGCGGCGTGATTTTCGGCGTATTCGGCGTTCTCTGCTCCCGGATGTTTTTCCTGGCTCAGACGGATATTCAGGCTATTGTGGATTACGGCACCGCATACGCCAGCATCTGCCTGGGGCTGTCAATCGGCATTTTCAGCCAGTTCTGCTTTGAGCGGATGCTTCAGTCCACAGGCCGCACCACCTTATCTATGCTGACCCAGCTTATCGGCGCTGTCATCAATATCATCATGGACCCGATTCTGATTTTCGGGCTGTTCGGCTTCCCGCGGATGGAGGTCGCGGGCGCGGCGGCGGCTACGGTCCTGGGGCAGTTGGTTGCGGCGTGCCTGGGTCTGGGAATCAACATGAAGTGTAATCATGATGTGCATATCCATCTGCGGCAGATTCGTTTGGACAAGCCGGTAGTAAAGGAGATTTACCGGGTGGGGCTGCCGTCGATCATCATGCAGTCGATTGGGTCGGTCATGACCTTTGGTCTGAATAAGATTCTGATTTCGTTCACAGATACCGCGACGGCAGTTTTCGGCGCTTATTTCAAACTTCAGAGCTTTATCTTCATGCCCGTCTTTGGCCTCAATAACGGCATGGTTCCGGTGATATCCTACAACTACGGCGCGGAACGGCTGGACCGGGTGCGCAAAACCATCAAGCTCACAATTGGAACGGCAATCTGCATCATGTGCATCGGTTTTTCAGCATTCCAGTTGATTCCCGAAACCCTGCTGAACTTTTTCAGTCCGTCGGAGGAAATGCTTTCGATTGGCAGTCTTGCGCTGCGGACCATCAGCATCCATTTCCCAATGGCAGGCTTCTGCATCATTGCGGGGTCTGTGTGCCAGGCCATCGGCAATCCCTTCTACAGCCTCATCGTCTCCGTGTGCCGTCAATTGGTGGTCCTTCTTCCGGCGGCGTGGCTCCTGGCGCAGACGGGAAGGCTGGAACTGGTCTGGTTTGCCTTCCCCATCGCGGAGCTGACGTCCCTTCTCCTCAGCTCTCTCTTCCTCCGCCGCACCATCCAGGCGGCAGAACGGAGGATCGGCGGCGCTCACGCTCCCCGGTAAACCCGCTGCGCAAAAAGAATCCGGCGTGTATGGGCCTCCACTTTTGGCGGTCCCCGCGCCCCCGTTTGATTGGAAAGGAGTTTTATGGAAGCGATCATTGCCCAGCTCGCTCAGGAACTGGACCAGCCTGCCCAGTACGTGGAAAACGTGGTCCGCCTGCTGGACGAGGGAAACACCATCCCCTTTATTGCCCGCTACCGCAAGGAGCTGCACGGGGCTATGGACGACACCACCCTGCGGAACCTGGAAGAGCGGTTAAACTACCTTCGCGGCCTCCAGGAGCGGCGGGAGGCGGTGAAAAAGGCCATCGAGGAACAGGGAAAGCTGACAGAAGCGTTAGCCGCCGCCATTGACAGCGCCGCGACCTTGGCGGAGGTGGAGGACCTGTACCGCCCTTATAAGCAGAAGCGCCGCACCCGGGCCGCCATAGCGCGGGAAAAGGGATTGGCCCCTCTGGCGGAAGCGCTGTTTGCCCAGGCGGCAGACTGTCCGGACCCGCTGGAGGAGGCGGAGAAATATCTTGACCCGGAAAAGGGCGTGGAAACAGCGGAGGATGCTCTCGCAGGGGCCAGCGACATCGTGGCGGAACAGCTCAGCGACGACGCCGACCTGCGGAAGGTCCTTCGGACTCTGCTGGAGAAAAACGGAACCCTGCGCAGCGCCGCCAATCTGGAGGAGGATACCGTTTACCGGTTATATTACGATTTCAGCCAATCCCTCAGCCGGATGCAGGGGCACCAGGTCCTTGCCATCAACCGGGGCGAAAAGGAGGGGGCCCTCAAGGTCTCCGTGGAGCTGGACCGGGAGCTTGCCCTCCGGACTCTGCGCCGCCGGGTAGTGGTCCCAGGAAGCCGGTCCATGGAATTTGTAAAGGCTGCGGCGGAGGACGCTTATGACCGGCTGATTTTTCCCTCTCTGGAGCGGGAGGCGCGCAGTACGCTGACAGAAGCCGCCTGCGAAGGGGCTATCGGGCAGTTTGCGCTGAATCTGGAGCCCCTTCTGATGCAGCCGCCGGTAAAGGGGAAGGTCACCATGGGCCTGGACCCCGGCTACCGGATGGGATGCAAGGTAGCGGTCGTGGACGGGACGGGCAAGGTGCTGGATACCGCTGTTGTGTACCCGACCTACGGCGAGCGGCAAAAAAAGGAAGCGATTGCGGCCCTGTCGAAGCTGGTCCAGAAGCACGGCGTGGAGCATATCGCCATTGGAAACGGTACTGCCAGCCGGGAGACGGAGCAAATGGCGGTGGAGCTAATTCGTCAGGTGGGTGAGACGGGCGCAAAGGTCAGCTATATGATTGTCTCCGAAGCCGGCGCGTCGGTGTACTCGGCCAGCCCTCTTGCGGCGGCGGAATTCCCACAATACGACGTGAATCTGCGGTCCGCCGTATCCATTGCGCGGCGCTTGCAGGACCCTCTTGCGGAGCTGGTGAAGATCGACCCGAAGGCTATCGGCGTGGGGCAGTATCAGCATGACATGCCCCCTAAGCGCTTGGACGAGGCCCTGGGCGGCGTGGTGGAGGACTGTGTAAACGCAGTGGGCGTGGATGTGAATACGGCGTCTCCCTCCCTGCTCCAGCGGGTCTCCGGGCTCACGGCGGCGACCGCAAAAAACCTGGTGGCATACCGGGAGGCCAACGGACCCTTCACGTCCCGGAAGCAGATCTTGAAGGTGCCGAAGCTGGGGCCGAAAGCGTTCCAGCAGTGCGCGGGCTTTTTGCGGGTGCCGGAGAGCAAATCTGTACTGGACAACACCGCCGTCCACCCGGAGAGCTACGGCGCGGCGGAAAAGCTGCTGTGCCTCACCGGGCATACGCTG
>CAOJHG010000331.1 GCA_948435975.1 uncultured Oscillibacter sp.
CTATATCAATTATTATCCCAATTACGCCCAGGATGGCACCAGAGAGGAATTCTATACGCTGGACCTCTCTCAGCCCGTCCGGCAGGGGGACGGAGGCATCTGGTGCGTAGAGCGGATGACCGACCAGGATGACCAGACCTATGTTTGGTTCCCCGATGCTTCGATGCCCTCCGCAGAGTATTACGCCGCCCTTCAGGATGAATGCGACGCAGGAAAACAGGAAAACCTGCTGACGCCTTTGGGTGCGGCAGAGCGCTTTGTGGAAGAATCCTACTGGTTCCTCCACACGCCCAACACAGAAAATTTTCAAGAGCTTGACCGCCTCCCAAGCAGCGGAAACTGAATACAGCAAAAATCCCGCCCCTTCGAAGCAGGCGGGATTTTTTATGCGCTCTCAAGGGAGCTCAGTCCTTGTCTCCGTTTTTCTCCTTGATCTGCTGATACAGGCAGGCCAGGCCGTCAGACAATCCGCCCACCTGATCGATCAGCCCCAACTGCACGGCCTCTTCGCCATAGATGACGCTTCCCACATCCGCCGCCATTTCATCTGTCCTCAACATCAGTTCCTGGAAACGCTCTCCGCTGATTTGACTGTGGCCTGCCACAAAAGATACAATCCGCTCCTGGAGCCGCTGGAAGTATTGATACGTTTGAGGCGCGGCGATGACGGTGCCGCTCATGCGAACAGGATGGATGGTCATGGCGGCGGAGGGGACCGCAAAGCTCCGCCGCGCCGCTACTGCCAGGGGAACGCCAATGGAGTGACTGCCGCCCAGAACAATGGATACGTTGGGCTTTGTCATGCCCGCAATCAGTTCCGCTATGGCCAGGCCCGCTTCCACGTCTCCTCCCACCGTATTCAGCAGAAACAGCACGCCCGCCACTTCCTCGGATTCCTCCAGCTTCGCCAGCAGGGGCAGAACGTGTTCATACTTTGTCGTCTTCGTGTTGGCTGGAGCATTCATGTGGCCCTCAATCTGGCCGATAATGGTCAGGCAGTAGATGTTGCCCCAGGGCGTGCCGGTCATGGCGGAACCAAAGTCCAGAATGCCTTGGGTGGTCTCCTTTTGGGCGTCCCCGTTGTGCTCACTCTCCGGCGACGCTGGTTTCGTGGTCTCTGACATAGAAAAAACCTCCTTGCACAGAAGAGAATCCCCCCTCCGCGTAAATCTCGAAAAGTCCTTCTTCTATTGTCCGCCGTTTTCCGAAAATTACACAGGCTTTCTTTTTTCCGCATTCTATGATATACTACCATCTACAGTGAAAAAATACCATCCCCGGCCTGGGGACAGGAGGCAGCTATGAAGCAGCAAAAACAGCGTATCGTCGTCAAGGTGGGCACCTCCACCCTCACCCACACCAGCGGCAGTCTGGACCTTCGCAGTATGGAACGGCTGGTCCGGGTGCTGTCGGACCTCAGCGGCGACGGGCATGAGGTCATTTTAGTCACCTCGGGGGCCATTGCCGTAGGGACCGCCCGCCTTGGCCTGCCGGAACGCCCGAAGGAACTGCGGATGAAGCAGGCCGCGGCGGCGGTGGGCCAGTGCCGGATGATGCACATTTACGACAAACTGTTTTCTGAATACAACCGTTCCATGGCTCAGATTCTTCTCACCGGCGACGATGTGGAGGACCCTCAGCGGGCAGCACATTTGCAGGGCACCTTCTCCGCTCTGCTCTCCCTGGGCGTCATTCCGGTGGTAAACGAAAACGACTCCGTCTCTTCCGCCGAGATTGAAACCGGCCATCACAAGGTCCTGGGCGACAACGACACCCTCTCCGCCATCGTAGCCGAGCTCTGCCAGGCTGACCTGCTGGTGCTGCTCAGCGACATCGACGGCCTCTACAGCGCGGACCCCCGGACCCATCCAGAAGCTCAGCTCCTCCGCCGGGTCACGGAGCTGACGCCGGAAATTCTGGAAATGGCGGGCGGCGCGGGCACCTGGCGGGGCACCGGCGGTATGGCTACCAAGCTTTCCGCCGCCCGGATCGCTATGGCGGCAGGATGCGACATGGTCATTACCAATGGCTCCCGGCCTGAGGATCTTTATGATATCGCAGAAGAACGGGATATCGGAACAAGATTTGTAAAAACACCGCGCTGAAAAAGCGTTCAAAATAGGAGGCCAACCCATGACAACATTACAGCAGCAGGGACAGGCGGCAAAAGCGTCCGCTTACACCCTCTCCACCGCCGGGACCGCAAAGAAAAACGCCGCCCTGGAAGCTATCGCCCAAGCTCTGGAGACACGAAAACAGGAAGTCCTTACCGCCAACCAGCAGGACCTTGCCGCCGCCCGTGAAAATGGGATGCGTCCCGCTATGCTGGACCGGCTCTGTTTGGATGACGCCCGCATTTCCAGTATTGTGGACGGCGTGCGGCAGGTGATTGCCCTCCCCGATCCCATTGGCAAAACAGACAAAATGGAAACCCGGCCCAATGGCTTGATTGTTGGACGGCGGCGGGTCCCCTTGGGGGTCATTGCCATAATCTTCGAGGCCCGGCCAAATGTCACGGTGGACGCGGCGGCACTGTGCCTCAAGTCCGGCAACGCCTGCATCCTCCGGGGCGGCAAGGAGGCGTTTCGCTCCAACAGCGTTTTGGCGTCCATCATGCGGGATGCCCTGGACAGCGCTGGACTTCCCAGGGACTGCATCTCTTTGCTTCAGGACACCAGCCGGGAGACCGCGAATGAGCTGATGCACCTGGATGGCTATGTGGATGTGCTGATTCCCAGAGGCGGCGCAGGGCTGATCCGCACAGTTGCAAAGGAAGCCAGCGTGCCCGTCATTCGGACCGGAGAAGGGGTCTGCCACATCTATATTGACAGCGAGGCCGATTTGGATATGGGCGCAGACATTCTCTATAACGCAAAGTGTTCCCGTCCTTCGGTCTGCAATGCGGCAGAATGTGTCCTGATCCAAGAGGACGTGGCGGCGGACTTCCTGAAAAAAGCCGTTCCCCTGCTGGACCGGCATCAGGTGGAGCTTCGCTGTGACAAGGACTCTCTG
>CAOJHG010000332.1 GCA_948435975.1 uncultured Oscillibacter sp.
AAGACGCAATTTTTCCTCCCGTTTTGTCATGACGGGTTCTCCTCTCTTCCCGAGGTAAATCGGGCAAAATGGGCTGCCCAGGCGGAGTCCAGGCCTGTTTTTACAGTTTTCCTTCCGCGCCGCCTCTTCTCCGACGTGTCTCCGCATTTAATTCCTATCATATTATAATGGATTCCACATTTCTTGTCAATTCCTGCTGTGCATGACCAGGCGATACCCACCCGCAGCAAAAAACAAAACAGCGCGGCCAGGGAAGCACCCCGCCGCGCCGCTGATTATGACATTTTAGAAGCGCAGAAACACGTTACCACTCCGCTACAGAACCGTCCTTATGCCGCCAGATGGGGTTCTTCCAGGCGTGGGGGGTCTTTGCCTCTTCCAGGACCAGCTCTTTATTAACATCCACACCCAATCCCGGCCTGCGGGGAAGCTGCACATAGCCATCCACAAACGCGAAATCCTCTTGATTCTTCACATAGTCCAGCACGCTCTTCCCTACGTTGTAGTGGATGCCGATGCTCTGCTCCTGTATCGCGGCGTTGTAGCAGGTGGCGTCCACGTTCAGGCAGGCGGAGAGGGCAATGGGACCCAACGGGCAGTGGGGGGCCAGCGCGACGTCATAAGCCTCTGCCATAGACGCAATCTTCTTCACCTCTGTCAGTCCGCCCGCGTGGGACAGGTCCGGCTGAATGATGTCCACGCCGCCGGTCTGGAGCAGCCGCTTGAAGTCCCAGCGGGTGAAGAGCCGTTCACCGGTAGCGATGGGCACGTTGCAGGCGGCGGCGATTTCCGGGAAGTCCTCCATATGCTCGCACAGGACCGGCTCTTCCAGGAACATGGGGTCGAACTGCTCCAGCTTCTTGGCCAGGATCTTCGCCATAGGTTTATGCACCCGGCCATGGAAGTCCACCGCGATGCCGAAATATTTGCCGCAGGCCTCCCGGATGGATGCGACCCGCTCCAGCACCTGGTCGATTTTCTCATAGGAGTCGATGAACTGGAGTTCCTCCGTGGCGTTCATTTTCACGGCGGTGAAGCCTGCGTCCATGCGCTCTTTGGCGGCCTTGCCCACGTCGGAGGGCCGGTCGCCGCCAATCCAGGAATACACCCGCATGGAGTCCCGGCACCGTCCGCCCATCAGCTCATAGACAGGAGCGTTAAAGGCCTTTCCCTTAATATCCCACAGGGCCTGGTCAATGCCGGCAATTGCGCTCATCAGCACACCGCCCCCGCGATAGAAGCCCGCCCGGTAAATGGTGGACCAGATATCCTCAATACGGGAAGGATCGTGGCCCACCAAATAGGGCTTCATCTCCTCCACGCAGGCTCTCACAGCGTCGCAGTGGCCCTCCAGCACGGGCTCTCCCCAGCCGGTAATGCCCTCGTCGGTCTCAAGCTCCAGGAAGCACCACCGGGGTCGCACCAAATACAGGTTTAAGTTTGTAATTTTCATAGCAGCTCCTATCCTTTCTAAGCCAGTCCTCAAAATTCCGCCGTCAGCGGGACGGGAACACGGTCCCAGACGCCTTCAGTATACATCATACGTCATACCTTTTCAATAGGGAGTTTGCGTATGTCAGAAAAATATTCCTGTATCAACAATTATTGGCTTCGACATTTGAATAGATGGGCACAAAAAATTCATCTGTACTCACTGCGGATACATTTACCCTGTTTTATCAAGGCTTTAGCGAAATTGACAAGTCAAAAGGGATATTTTGCAGTCTGTATTGACGGGGAGAGAAAAAGGGGCGTATAATAAAAGGGTATCTTTACCAGGGAAAACAAAAGAAAGCGAGGGAATGTGTTATGCAATACCATCATGTCGCATACCAGGAGCTGGAGAAATTCTGCCAGGAGGTATTCAAGGGATATCGCTTCTCGGAGGAGGAGAGCCGCCAGATCACAGAGGTGCTGCTGGCCGCAGACCTGTCGGGCATCGAGTCCCACGGCATCCAGCGGCTGATCCGCTACCACCAGGAGATCACCGGGGGCCTCGTGAAGCTGGGCGCCAAGCCGGAGGTCGTATTTGAAACGCCGCTGTCCGCTGTGGTGGAGGGCAACGACTGCATGGGGCAGACCTTGGGCGTCTGGGCAATGAACCTGGCCATTGAGAAGGCCAAGGCCCACGGCTTCGGCATGATTACCGTCCGCAACTCCAACCACTACGGCATTGCGGGCTACTATGCTAAAATGGCCGTGAAAGAGGATCTGATCGGCATGTGCATGACAAACACGGAAGCTATCCTCGTTCCCACCTTCGGCCGTCAGGCAATGCTGGGCACGAACCCCATCGCTTTCGCCATGCCTGCGGACCCTGTGCCGTTCTCCTTTGACGCGGCCACCACCGTCGTTCCGCGGGGCAAGCTGGAGGTCTACGCAAAGCGGGGCAGCGGTCTCCCCGCAGGCTGGGCACTGGACGAGAAAGGGCATGACAGCGTGGACCCGGACCGGGTGCTGAAAAACATCATCGGCAAGACGGGGGGCGGCATTCTGCCTCTGGGCGGCTCAGGGGAGGCCACCTCGGGCTATAAGGGCTACGGCTTTGCGATGCTGTGTGAAATCTGCACGGCGATTCTCTCCGGCGGCGCCACGTCCAATTATATTTATAAAACCCCTGGACGGGCCAACATCGCCCAGTGCTTCCTTGCGCTGGACTACGGCATGTTCGGAGACAAGCAGGCCATCAAGGACGCGCTGACCAAATACCTGGAAGAAATTCGGGCGTCCGACAAGGCCGAGGGACAGGAGCGCATTTTCATCCATGGCGAGAAGGCGGCAGAGGCCCGGGCGCGGGTTCTGGAAGAAGGCGTATCCCTGAACGAAAAGACCTATTCGGAGATGCAGATGATCGGCGAATACACCGGGGCGTCGGCGTATCTCCCGGCCTATCTCGACTGATTTTCCCAATAAACGAAAAAAGGGCGGAGGCGCGGTCAACCTCCGTCCTTTTCTTCTGGCTCAAAAGCGGAAGAGATTCAGGCCGATCTCCTCACTGAAGGCCCGGT
>CAOJHG010000333.1 GCA_948435975.1 uncultured Oscillibacter sp.
GTCGGGAAAACATATAAATTTACGAGTTATTACCAACTTATCGTGGAAGAAAAGACGACAGGAGTTGCAAAAAATTCTCCCTGGCAATCATTTCCTGGTCCCGGCTGGACATTCCCATCTGTTCCAGGCAGCGGAAGAATCCAGGGACACCGGAGCAGTCCTCCAGCCCCTGAGCCCCGTCGTTCCCAGGCCCCATGAATTCGCAGAAGTCGAATCCACAGGCCACATGGCGCACCCCCATAACCTCAACCATATGGGCGGCATGGCGGGCCAGCATTTCCGCCGTCTGCCGGGCAGGGTCCCGATGAACAAAGGCATGATGGACGTTCAGCCCCACGACGCCGCCAGTGTCCCGGATGGCTCGAAGCTGCTCGTCAGTCAGATTCCGGGGAACGCCGCAGAGGGCGCGGCAGTTAGAGTGGGAGGCGATGACTGGTCCACGGGCCATACCGATCAGGTCCCAGAAGCCGCCGTCGTTCAGGTGGGAGACGTCCGGCAGGATTCCCCGCGCCTCCATCCGCTGGACTACCCGCCGTCCCAAGGAGGTCAGTCCCTTCCCGGGGTCTTGGGCGGCGCCGGAGGCCAGGCGGTTTTCCTCGTTCCAGGTCAACATCCCCAGACGGACGCCTTGAGCCGCTAAACTGTCAATTGCCTGCTCCGCTTCTGGGCCAAGCGCTTCCATGCCCTCGATGCACAGAAAGGCGTAGATTTTCCCCGCCGTCCTTGCCGCCTCTGCCTCTTCCCTTGTGCGGACCACGGCCAGCCAGGGGCACTCAGCGAACTCGTCCCAAGCGCAGAGCATCATCCGTTCCAGCCGGACGGCGGGGGTGTCTGCGTCAGAGATGTCCTTCCAGAAAGTCTCGTTGTGCGGTCCCGCGCCGTACCAGAAGGCCAAAACCATGCCCTCGATGCCTCCCCGGCGGAGGCGGTCCAGGTGGTATCGCTCCAGCACGTGGGTTTCTCCCTGGAGGCGGCGGCGGGTCACGTCATATAGCAGGTCGGAATGGCCGTCGAAAACTGTCATTAAAAAAACCCCTTTCTTGTTCATATGTATTCCGATTTTCTTCAGTATAGCATCCTGGAACCAGCGGGACAAGGAGATGGAAACAGGTTTCGGCAGTACGCGGGACGAATGTTCTATATAACGCACAAAAATTCTGTGAAAAATTTTACGTTTTCTTATTTTCACCCTTGACAAGTGCGCAGAAATCCGGTAAACTAAGAAAAAATGTAAAGGGTCGCGGCTTTACAGAAGGAGGCGGCTTCATGAAAAATCAAACCTACCGCATGGCGATGCTTTTTGATTTCTATGGAGAGCTGCTCACAGACCGGCAGAAGGAGTTCTTTGACCTATATTATAATGAGGACCTGTCTTTGGCGGAAATCGCTGAGAACGAGGGGATTTCCCGGCAGGGCGTCCGGGACGTTATCGTTCGTGCAGAGGCCGTCATGCAGGAGGTGGAGGACAAAACGGGCATCATCAAGCGCTTCCTGGCCCGCAGCGGACACCTGGAAGCAATTATAAATGCCGCCTCCGAAATCCGTACCATCAACTACCGCTATTATGACGACCGCCGCCTGACCGAGCTGGCGGACCTGATTCGAGACGAAGCGGCCGCATTGAAGGAATGAACGTATGGCATTTGAAGGATTGACTGAAAAACTGAACGCCGCATTTAAACGTCTCCGGGGCAAGGGCCGTCTGACAGAAAACGATGTCCGGGAGGCTATGCGGGAAGTCCGTCTGGCGCTGCTGGAGGCCGACGTAAGCTATAAGGTCGTCAAGGAATTCGTGGCCGCCGTGACGGAACGGGCCGTGGGTTCCGACGTGCTGGACAGCCTGACCCCTGCGCAGCAGGTGGTGAAGATCGTCAACGAGGAGCTGACGGAACTGATGGGCGGCTCTAACGCACGGCTGTCCATGGCGAACAACGGACCAACAGTCGTGATGATGGTGGGACTCCAGGGCGCAGGCAAGACCACCACAACGGCAAAGCTGGGCGGCCTGATGCGGAAGCAGTATCAGAAGCGTCCCCTGCTGGTGGCCTGCGACGTGTACCGGCCTGCCGCGATTGAGCAGTTGAAGGTAGTGGGCGGACAGTTAGAGCTGCCAGTGTTTGAGCAGGGGCAGGGCGACCCGGTGAAGATTGCCGAAAACGCCATCCGCCACGCCAGGGACCACGGCAGCGATATGGTGTTTTTGGATACCGCCGGCCGGCTCCACGTGGACGAGGCCCTGATGAATGAGCTGAAACGGATGAAGGCCGCCGTCCACCCGAATGAGATCCTGTTGGTGGTAGACGCCATGACGGGCCAGGACGCGGTGAATGCTGCCATGGCCTTCGACGAGGCGCTGGGGATTGACGGCGTTATCCTGACAAAGCTGGACGGCGATGCCCGGGGCGGCGCGGCTCTGTCTATCCGTGCGGCGATGGGGAAGCCTATCAAGTTTGCGGGCACCGGCGAGAAGCTGGACATGATTGAGCCCTTCCACCCAGAGCGCATGGCGTCCCGTATCCTTGGCATGGGCGATATGCTGTCTTTTATCGAAAAGGCGGAGGCGGCCTATGACGAGAAGCAGGCCGCGAAGCTGGAGGAAAAGCTGCGGAAGAACCGGTTCACCCTCCAGGACTACTACGACCAGCTTCAGCAGCTCAAAAACATGGGCGATCTGAGCCAGCTTTTGGGGATGATGCCCGGCGGAATGGGAAAGCAGCTTCAAGGGGCGAATATCGACGAGAAGCTGATGGGCCGAACAGAGGCGATCATCCTCTCTATGACTCCGCTGGAACGGGAGAACCCCCAGATTCTGAACGCCAGCCGGAAGAAGCGCATCGCGGCAGGCTGCGGTTTGGAGGTCGTAGATGTTAACCGGCTGCTGAAGCAGTTCGAGATGATGCAGCAACTGACAAAGCAGATGACAAAGGGCCGGGTGCCTCAGATGGGCGGCATGAAGAACCCCAGGCTCCATGGCTTCGGACGGAAGAAGCGGTTCCGCT
>CAOJHG010000334.1 GCA_948435975.1 uncultured Oscillibacter sp.
GAGCTGGAGGAGCTGAGCCAGACCATGGCAGAACAAGGCGTCCAGGTGATTGGCGTGGTGCTGGACGCCCGAGACAGCGCCGGGAATCTGGATGATGAGGCCATCGAAAAGGCGAAGGTGTTACAGGAGCGCACAGGGGCATCCTATCCGTTCCTGATTCCCGACACAACGCTGATGAACGGTCGTTTGGCAGAAATCTCCGCAGTACCGGAGACCTTCTTCGTGGATGAGCACGGTACGATTACGGGGAGCAGCTATGTCGGCGCACGGGACCTGGCAGCCTGGACCGAAATCGTGGAAGCAGAACTGGCGGCGCTGGAGGGCGGGGCATGAGAAAACAATTGCTATCCCGCTGGGCTGGCGCTGCTCTGGCGGCGCTAGGGCTTGCGCTGATGACCTTTGGCATTTGCCGCGGCGAAATGGCGGTGGTGTTTGCCAAGGCGGTAAAAATATGTCTGGAGTGTATTGGGATTGGCTAAGAAAAAAACACAGGCGCCACGCCGCATAGTACAGGTCTTGTGGGCGCTTTTGACAAACAGTTGGCTGACTGGCTTCGCTCAAGGGAAAATCTACCAGGGACGGCTGAAGAATCTCTGTGTTCCTGGACTGAACTGCTATTCCTGCCCCGGCGCTTTGGGGGCATGTCCCATCGGCGCGATGCAGGCGGTTATAGGAAGCTGGAATTTCAAATGGGCGTTTTATGTATCAGGGTTCCTGGTGTTCGTGGGGGCGCTGGCGGGACGGTTCGTGTGCGGCTGGCTGTGTCCCTTCGGCCTGGTACAAGAGCTGCTGCATAAAATCCCTTTTGGCAAAAAGATCGCCTCTTTCCGGGGAGACCGGCTGCTGCGGAAGCTGAAATACGTGGTCCTGCTGGTGTTTGTGATCCTCCTGCCCCTGTTCCTGGTGGATATTCTCGGGCAGGGGTCCCCTTGGTTCTGCAAGCTGATCTGTCCGGCGGGGACCCTGGAAGGCGGCATTCCCCTGGTGCTGCTGAACGAGGGAATGCGGAGCGCGGCTGGCTGGCTGTACACATGGAAAAACGTACTTCTGGCGGGAACAATCGTGCTGTCGGTCCTAATCTACCGTCCCTTCTGCAAGTACCTCTGTCCCCTGGGCGCGATCTATTCCGTCTTCAATCCAATCGCCGTCTTCCGCTACCGGGTGGAGGAAGGGGAATGCACCCGCTGCGGGACCTGTGCGCACGGCTGTCCGATGCAGGTGAACCCGGCGGAGAACCCCAACAGCCCAGAGTGCATCCGCTGCGGCAGGTGCAGGCAGACCTGTCCATCTGGAGCAATTCACATCAAATGACACGGGAAGACCGGCGTTATTCTTTGTACACCCCGCTCCATTTCCCGGTCCGGTACTGTGCAAAGGAGAGCGCCCAGTTCACGAACCAGCCTACCGGCACCGCGTACCACACCATAGCGATTCCATAGCGGGGCGCGAAAGCAACGGCGATAAAAACCCGGATAAACAAATTCACCAGCGTCGCAATCGTGAACATCTTCATATCTCCCGCGCCCCGCAGCAGGCCGTCCACCGCCATCTTGAACCCCAGCAGGCAAAGAAAGCATCCAATGCAGACCAGATAGCCCCGGCCTGTCTCCATAGCCGCCGCAGTCCCGTTTTCCCCCAAAAAGAAGGCGATGATGGGACGGTTGAAGGGCTCCAGAATCAGGAAGACGGCTGCCGCGCATACGGCTACCAGCTTGTTGGCGGCATGATACCCCTCCACGACTCGTTCCTTTTTCTGGGCTCCGATATTCTGAGCGGTATAGGCGGACATGGCGTTCCCAATGCCGCTCATGGGCACAATGCAGAGGGACTCCACCCGCATGGCCGCCGAAAAACCCGCCAGCACCTCCGAGCCAAAGCTGTTCACCACCGACTGCACCAGCATCATCCCAATGGAAACTGTGGACTGCTGCAAAATCGACGGGATGGAAATTCTCGCCATAGGCAGCAGTTCCTTCTGCGAAAAGAGCTTCCCCTTTTCAGCATCCATCTTTCGGAGCTGACAGAGCAGGACGAAGAAGGACAAGACTGCCGACAGGCTCTGCGCAATCAGGGTCGCCCAAGCCACGCCCGCCACGCCCATAAACAGCCTTGTCACGAAAATCCAGTCCAGAACGATATTGAAAAGTGAGGAAAAAATCAGAAAGCCCAGGGGAATCCGGGACTTTCCCAGGGCGTTGAACATGGCGGACAACACATTGTACATGAAGAGGAACGGCAGGCCAATAAAGTAGATATTCAGATATTCAATGGCGGCGTCAAATATGTCCTCCGGCGTCTTCAGCGCCGCCATGATGTCCCGGCTGAACAGGAGCCCAAAGCCGCCCAGGAGAAAGCTCAGGACCAGGAAAACGATCAAGGCGGTAAATACAGCGGTCTTCATCTTCTGATAGCGTTTCGCGCCAAAATACTGACTCACCAGCACCGAAGCGCCAATGCCCCCGCCGATGGCTACGCAGATAAAAATATTCGTCAGCGAGTACGACGCTCCCACGGCGGCAAGGGCCTGTTCACTGACGCAGCGTCCCACAATCGCGGAGTCCGCCATGGTATAGGTCTGCTGAAAAAGATTGCCGGCAATCATGGGCAGCGAAAACATCACCAGCGCGTTCATCGGCTTTTTTTGTATCAGATAATCACGTTCCATTGCCATGTCCCTCCACAGCTCCCGGCGCACCTGAACGCCTTGTTTCAATGCAAGATCACATTAGTATACCGTCGAAGAACATTTTTTTCAATATAAAAGGAGAAAAATCACCCCATGAATCTCACCGTTACCGTCAACCACAAGCAGCTTCTGGATGTTCTTCTAAACGTGGGCCTCATCCGTCCGGTGTTCATTTGGGGTGCGCCGGGCATTGGGAAATCCGCCATTGTCCAGGAATTCGCGGTCAGCCTGGGCCTGGAGTGCGTCTCCCTCCTTGGCAGCCAGCTTGCCCCGGAGGACATCATCGGCGTACCCCAGATT
>CAOJHG010000335.1 GCA_948435975.1 uncultured Oscillibacter sp.
TTTCCCCTTTTGTCAAGTACTTTCTGCCCTTTTTTTCGACTTTTTTTCGGGGACGGGGAAAGCGCACCCTCATTTTATGCACTTTCTCATCCTCTATTCCTGCCTAATCCGGAAATTTTGCAGAAATCCATCATTTTCCTTCCCCCAAAAATTTCATAATCTTTTTTCGGTCTTCAGCGTTTTTTCTCCAGCCGTTGCACCAAAGATTCCTCTGGCGTAACGTTCACAGTCCGATAGGTCGTATAAATCACCATTCCAGGCCGCCCTCCAGCAGGCTTTTTCACGTTCCGGACCTCTGTGTAATCTACCGGCACATTCCCGCTCTCCCGGGCCTGGGAGAACCACGCCGCCAATTTCGCCGCCTCCACAATGTCCGCATCCTCCGGCGGCCGGCCCTCTGTGCGCAGAATCACATGCGAGCCGTGGATCTTCTGTGTGTGCAGCCAGATGTCCCGCCGGTCCGCATCCTTCAAGGTCAGTTTATCGTTCTGCCGGTTGTTCCGCCCCACCAGTACCCGCAATCCGCTGCTTGTCCAAAACTCCCGCGGGCCGGAGGGACGCTTCATTTCCTTCTTCCCCTGTTTCTTCAAAAATCCCGCTTCCCGCAGCTCTCCACGGATGTCATTAAAATCCTGTTCTGTCTCCGCCTGGGCAATTTCCGCCAAAACGCTTTCCAGGTAGTCCAAATCCCGTCTGGCCGCCGCCATCAAATCTCGCAGGTACTTCTCCGCCGTTTTTGCTTTCGTATACCTCTTATAATATTTGGCCGCGTTCTGCTGAGGCGTCAGTAATGGGTCCAGGGAAATTGACACCAGCGCATTGTCCTCATAATAATTCTCGCAGTCCAGACGGGCCGCGCCGCGCTCCATCCGGTACAAATTCGCCGTAATCAGGTCCCCGCAAACCCGCAGGCGGTCCCGCTCCTGGGTGGCGGCGTACTCTTTCTCTTGCAGCGCCAGCTTCCGCCGCAGACGGTCTCTTGCATTACTGGCTGCGCGCAGCAAATCCGCCCCCCTCTGCTTCGTCCGCTCCTGCCGTTCCCGTACGGCATAGAAGCTGTCCAGCAGGGCGGAGAAGCTGTCATACTCCACCGTCTCCACGCTTACGCCATACTGTCCCACCGGTATGCAGGCGAACTCCAGCGGCTTTCCCTCCCGCAGCAAGCACAGCGGAGAAAACCGGTTCTCCCGAATGCGGGCTATGAATGCCTCCAGTTCCCGCCAAAGGACTTCTGGTCCCGCCACCTCAAACAAGCGCCGGTCCGTATCCCCCGCCGACCGGAACGCCAGCTCCCGCGCCATCAGGGGAGACAGTCCGAAATATTGGTCCAGCAGAAACGAGTCAACCGCTTTCTCTTTCGGTGCGGCAAAAAATTTTTCCAGAAATCCCGCCTCAGTCTCCTCTGTCACCGGCAGACGCCCCACAGAGGCTGGAGGCTGGTAATACAGTCCCGGCAGGACCTGACGCTGCGCCGACATCTCCGCATCCACCCGCCGGAGGCAGTCGATCACTCGGCCTTCCTCATCCAATAGGATCAAGTTGGACCTTCTCCCCATTGCCTCCAGCACCAGCGTTCTCCGCCCAGCCCGGCCCAGCTCGTCCGAGGCGTCCATCTCCAGGCGCACAAGGCGTTCTAAGGGCGGCTGAACAATCGCGGTAATCCGCGCCCCGCTCAGGTGTTTCCGCAGAAGCATACAAAACATCGGCGGTTCCGCCGGGTTGTCCCGAAGGATTTCCGTCAGTTGAATGCGGGGAGCTCCTGTGCCTGCGTTCAGCAAAAGCCGTTTTCCCCGCATCAGCAAAACCACCTGGTCCTTAGCGGGCTGCTGAATCTTGTCAATCCGCATCCCCACCAACTGCGGCTCCAGCTCATGGACCACGGCTTGCAGGCAGATCGCGTCAATGGGCATCGCTTATTCCTCCATCATCTTGCAAAATAGTTCGTTCACCCGCTCCAGTTCTCCCTGGAGGTACAGCCATCCCAGCAGAGCTTCCAGCGCAGTGGCCTCTCCATACTGGGCGCGGCTGGCGTGGCTCGGGACAGTGTGGACCTGGGCGTTTCGTCCCCGGCGGAACACGGCATGTTCTTCCTCTGTCAGCATGGGAAGTATCCGTTCCGCCTTTTCCGCCTGGGACTCGGCGCAGACCAAGGCTACGGCGGCGCGGTGCATCCCTTTGCCCGTAGCCTTCCCGCGGGCGCACAGCCAGGACCGGACCAGAAGCTCAAACACTGCGTCCCCCATGTGGGCCAGCCCGATGGAGCTGATTGCCCGAACGCCGTCCTTGGTCATATTGGGCTGGAAATAGTTTTCCATAGACTTCTTCTCCTTTGCATTCTGAGGGAAGGCTTTGCCTGCTCGGCTTTGAGCAGTTCACTTCAGGCCATATGGAGCGCCTTCTTTAATAGATATACTTTTCCAGGATGGGTTCCACATCGCGCTTGAACAGTCGCATACCGGCTGTATGAATATGGCGGCGTCCACGATTGTGCGCAGGTTTGACGGGCTGTAAGTCTCGCGGAGCACAGCGGCCAGATAGACAAGCTCCTGCGCAGCACGGCCCAAAGCGCTCATGCGTGCGTAAAATTCATCGGAGGGGAAGAGGCCGAGCCTGCCGCGCAATTCGCGCTGCAGCCATGCGCCGCCGAACAGACGCCTCGGCAACTCGACCATGTTCGGGCGCGGGTCCCATGCAGGCCTGCACGGGGCGATACGCGGGACCAGGCCGGGGCCGTCGCAGTCGTCCTGTTCTATACGCTTACGGTCGGGTACGACTCTGGTCCCGGCATAAGATGCTGACGGCAGGGTCAATGTCGTTCTTCTGCATCTTCCCGGCCATAGCGGCCATCATCTTGGATTTGTCGATTGTCGTTTTGCATCACATTTCTTTTTTATTTTGAGAGGGGTGATAATCAAAAAGTCGCTCCGACAAATGCACTCTTTGGAAAACGGGTGGTTTCACAGTGCCCACAAAGGC
>CAOJHG010000336.1 GCA_948435975.1 uncultured Oscillibacter sp.
AGAAGCTGGTCAACGGCATGTGTACTCTGCCTGACAATTCCGGGACGATGCTGGTGCTGGACTGTGAACAGCTTCTGGCCCCCTAAAGCCATTCAGCAGGGAGAAAGAACGGATGGATAAAAAAAGCGGAATGGGGAACGCCTTCTCCCCCATGGTAATCTCTGAGAAGGACTTTAAGCGGCTGGCGTCGTTCATGCAGTCGTCCTACGGCATCGACCTGAGCCAGAAGCGGCAGTTGGTGACCGGACGGCTGTCCCCCGCGATCCGAAAGCTGGGGTACACCAATTTCTCCGACTTCGTCAACCACGTGCTGGAGAAAAAGGAGAACGACGAGGTCACGCTGATTTTGAATAAGCTGACCACCAACTATACCTTTTTCATGCGGGAGCAGGAGCACCTGGATTATTTCACCAAGAACATCATCCCGGAAATCGTGCGCCGCCACCAGCAGGACAAGTGTCTGTCCATCTGGAGCGCGGGCTGCTCCAGCGGAGAGGAACCCTACAACCTGACCATGCTCCTCTTCGACTACCTGGGCCCCCAGGCGAAGCAGTGGGACACGAAGCTGCTGGCCACTGATATCTCCGCCCAGGCCCTTACGAAAGCCAAGCAGGGCGTCTACAGCCTGCCGGACACCATCCCCGCCGAGTGGAAGCGCAAGTATTTCACCGCCCGTCCCGACGGCACCTTCATGGTCACTCCGGACGTGCGCACCAATGTGATCTTCCAGACCTTCAACCTGATGGACCCCATTAAGTTCCGCCGGAAGTTCGATGTGATCTTCTGCCGGAACGTGATGATTTACTTCGACCAGCCCACCAAGGACGCCTTAGTAAGGCGCTTCTACGATGCCACGGTGCCGGGCGGGTATCTTCTGATCAGCTATTCGGAGAACCTGAGCCAGAACGCACCATACCGCCGGCTGGCTACGGCGACATTCCAAAAATGATTTTAAGAGGACCGGCGTCCGTCCCTCGGGGTGGAACGCGGGTCCTCGGAAAATGGAGGTGGACCCCTCTCATATGGTGTCCGGAAAAAAGATCCGCGTTTTGGTGGTGGACGATTCTGCCCTGGCGCGCAGCATGATTATAAACGGTCTTTCCGCCCATCCCAGGATTGAGATCGTGGGCTATGCCATCAACACCCTGGATGCGCGGAACAAAATTTCCCTCCTCAAGCCCGATGTTGTCACTATGGATGTGGAAATGCCGGGACAGAGCGGCATCGACTTCCTGAAGGAGTACATCCCCACAAACCCAGTGCCGGTGATTCTGGTGTCTTCTCTGAATTTGAAGGTTTTTGACGCCCTGAGCGCCGGCGCGGTGGATTTTGTCCGCAAGCCGGAGACACAGGACAACAAGAATGCCTTCATCACCGCTCTGACGCAGAAAATCATCATTGCCTCCATGGCGAAGGTCCGGTCCGCCTCCCCAGCGGCTGCAAGAAACCTGCCGGTGTCCCCGGCGGCTCCTCTGGGCGCGGCTCCAGGGCTGGACAATGTTATTATCGGACTGGGAGCGTCCACCGGCGGCACAGAGGCGACCCTGGAGGTCATGAAGCGGCTCCCGGCAGACATCCCGGCTATGGTGATCGTGCAGCATATGCCAAAGGGGTTTACCCAGATGTACGCCGACCGCCTGAACCGCCTGTGCAAGATGGAGGTGCGGGAGGCAAAGAGCGGCGACGAGCTCCGGAGAGGCCTGGCTCTGGTGGCGCCGGCAGATCTCCAGTGCCGGGTTGTGCGCATCAGCAATAATAAATATACGGTTTCCTGTATGCCCGGCGAGAAGGTCAGTGGTCACCGGCCCTCTGTGGATGCGATGTTCCAATCTATGTCGGAGGCCGTGCGCTGTAAGATGGTGGGTATCATCATGACCGGTATGGGACAGGACGGCGCAGCAGGCCTCCTTGCCATGCGGAAAAAGGGCGCGTATACAATTGGCCAGGATAAGGAATCCTGTGTGGTGTACGGAATGCCTATGGTGGCCCAGAACATCGGCGCGGTGTGTACCCAGGCATCCTGCGAGAATATCGCCAGCGTGCTCCTGCGCCATCTGAGCACGCTGAAATAACGGGTTGGCGCATGGATACGCATGGACCCAAATGGCAAAAGCGGTGGGGCCGGCCTTGCGGGGGCTGGGACCCGCCGTTTTTTGTTCATAAACGGGATATGAGAAAATTCTCCAATCCATTCTTAACTTTTCGCCATATTTGCCGATATGAATATTAAATAGGTGAAAAGCAGCGTGTGAATTTTATGGCAAAGGATGTGAGACATCGTGCTGACTTCTTCTGGTTCCGGCGGTATTTCTCCCATAGGCCGGACAAAAACTTACTATTCCCATCAGAAGCGCGGCGCCGCCCTTCCCACCAGCGCAGGACCCAATTACGACATGGCAACGTTTTCCACGATGCTGACAGGGAAGAATACGTTCCAAATGGATACGGTCAGCCGTCTCTCTCAGGAAGTGCGGACCGCAACCACCACCGGCGACATCCAGGCGCTCCGGCAGGAGGTCTCCGCCGGCGAGTATGTCCCGGACCCCATGGCCATTGCCGGGCGGATTCTGTTCCTTGTGGAGGAGTAAATGATGGATGACGTGTATCGTTCCTACCTGGCTCTGCTGGATACCATGCGGGAGAATGTGGAGGAGCTTTCCCAGCTTGCAAAACGGAAGATCGAGGCCGTCAGCAGCGATGATCTGATGGCCCTGGACGAAGTGCTGAAGCGGGAACAGGCCCTGACCCTCTCCTTCCGGGGCCTGGAGCAGAGCAAGGAAAAGCTGCTGAGCGAAATGGGCCTGAAGGAAGTGCCCCTGAATCAGCTTCCCGCCCGTTACCCCCTGGAGCTGCGGGAGAGTGCACAGCAGGCCGTAGCGGCGCTCCAGGATGAATACCAGGCCTATAAGGACCATGCCTCCGCCGCACGGGAAAAGCTGGAGCAGGGTCTTTATGAGGTGGAGAGCATCA
>CAOJHG010000337.1 GCA_948435975.1 uncultured Oscillibacter sp.
CAGATCGGAGGACTGCTGGCAGGGACGGCGTTCGCTGCGGTTCTGCTGACAGTGGGCGTGGCCTTCTGGCGGGACGGGATCACCTGGATGGGGCATGGCGGGATTCTGCTGCTGTGCGCTCTGGGCGGCGGACTGCTGGCGGGCCTTCTAAATGGACGCCGGGGCCATACCGGGAAGCGAAAGCGGAAATAGCGCTTTTTGTGAAATCTCACAAATTTACTGGCGTCCGGCGGAATGGACCCTATTTACAGTATGAATCAATAGAAAATAGGGAGAAGCGGCAGATATAGGGCGCGTTTCTTCCTCCAGCCCCCAGATGTGGCCTTTTCCGGAGAAGGGATGTCCTTCCATTGCGGAAAGGCCACAAAGTTTACATAATCCAGTTTACATAACGCTTTGACAAAACCTCCAAAAAATATTTTTTTCCCGCAGATTCCTTGAAAAATTCCGAAATTTGCTCTATATTAAATATTCAAAGAGTCCAAATCCTGTTTTCTGTACCAGCAGAATTCAGAAAAAGAGCGGTTTCCATACCAGCCTGCCAGTAACTTTTTGCAATAAAGCGTCATGGTTCTCTTTATGCTCTGTCTGGACATGTATAAACTGCCCGTCCCGCTCATAGGATGCAGTGAGGTGAGGCGGTTTGATAGGGAAGAAACGCGGAGGACTGGACTGGGAACGGCCGCCGTTTTGTTTGCTGTTTTTGGCGCTGTTCTTTTTGGCGGGCGTGCTTTTGGGACAGGTTTTTGCAGGCCGTGTGCCAGATGCCGCCGGGGATGAGCTGGAGCGTTATTTATTCGGTTTTTTGCAGCTTGAGGGAGAGGGAAGCCTTTCGCCTGGAGTGGTCCTGTCAGCGGCGGTGCTGTATGTTCGCTACCCGCTGGCGGCTTTTTTACTGGGTTTTTCGTCCATTGGCGTAGTGCTGCTGCCCTGTGTGACGGGGGCTTTCGGTTTTTTTCTGTCTTTCTCCGTGTGCTGCTTTACGGCGGCGTTCGGACCAAAGGGAATCCTTTTGGCGCTGGCGGTGTTTGGCCTTCGCTGCGCGGTAACGCTGCCATGCTATTTTCTTCTGGCGGTTCCGTCGTGGAAGACCTCCGCTGCCCTGACCAGTCTATCCTTTGGGAGAGGACGGCATTCCGCTGCGGTAGTTTACGGACGGGCCTGCTGGGTGCGCGTGGGAGGCGTGGCGGCGGCACTGCTGGCGGGGATGTGCGCAGAGCTTCTGCTGTCGCCGTATTTTTTGCAGCGCGTGCTGGAGCAGATGGCAGTGTAGGCGTTTTTGATTTTCCGGTGGCTCTGGAAAGAGGACCGGCTGGATACGGCATATGATTTTACGTAGGAGGAAGCGGCTATGGACGATTTTGCGGGTTACAGCACTTATCTGACCAGGGAGCGTCATGCGGCTCCAAATACCCTTGCATCTTATCTCCGGGATGTGAACCAGTTCTCGAAGTACCTGGAAAGCCGGGACTGCGCTTTGCGGGAGGCTACCAGTGAGATGGTCCTCGACTGCATAGGCAGGATGCTGGGAAAAGGAAAATCCGCCGCCTCTGTGACCCGGTTTCTGGCGGCGGTGAAGTCCTTCTACAATTACCTGATTTCCATTGGGGAACGGCAGGCCAACCCCGCTGTAGGCGTGACGGTTGCAAAGACAGAGCGGAAATACCCGGAGGTGCTGAGTTCTAAAGAGGTGGAGCTGCTCCTGGAACAGCCGCAGTGTGTGGATGCCAAGGGATGCCGGGACCATGCCATGTTGGAGCTGCTGTACGCCACGGGCATCCGGGTCAGTGAGCTGATTTCTTTGGACCTGGAGGATCTGAATCTGGCGGCGGGCTTTCTTCGCTGCCGCAGCAAGGGGAAGGAGCGGGTGATTCCCCTGTACCATATGGCAGTCAAGGCGCTGCAAGACTACTTATGGAATGTCCGCCCCTATTTGATTGCCGGAAGCAGCGAAACGGCTCTCTTCGTTAATATGAACGGGGAGCGCATGAGCCGTCAGGGGTTCTGGAAGCTGCTCAAGTACTACAAGGAAAAGGCGGGCATCGAGAAGGAACTGACACCCCACACTCTGCGCCATTCCTTCGCGGCCCATCTGCTGGAAAATGGCGCGGATATGCGTTCTATCCAGGAGATGCTGGGCCATGCGGACATTTCCTCCACCCAGATTTACGCCCACGTTGTTCAGCGGCAGTTGAAGGATGTTTACCAAAAGGCTCATCCAAGGGCATGATAAGAACCATTTATTGAAGGGGGACCTTACACTGCAAGGGCCCCCATTTTCGCTGGAAGCGTCCATTGGCGGTTAAAACCAATTCTTTTTCTTAAACCGGATGAAAAAATTCACCCAGAGAAAGCGCCTGCGAAAAACAGGCGCTTTCTCATACGTTCAGTTCAAAAAATCCTTCAGCTTTTTGCTGCGGGAAGGATGGCGGAGCTTCCGCAGGGCCTTTGCCTCGATTTGGCGGATGCGCTCCCGGGTAACGTTGAATTCCTTTCCCACCTCTTCCAGTGTGCGGGTACGGCCATCCTCAATGCCGAAGCGGAGTTTCAGGACCTTCTCCTCTCGGGGGGTCAGGGTGGAGAGAACATCCATAAGCTGCTCCTTCAAGAGCGTGAAGGACGCGGCCTCAGAGGGTTCAGAAGCGCCCTCGTCCGGGATGAAGTCGCCCAGGTGGGAATCCTCCTCCTCGCCGATGGGGGTCTCCAAAGAAACGGGTTCCTGCGCGATTTTCATGATTTCCCGCACTTTATCCACAGGCATATTCATTTCCGCCGCAATCTCATTCGGAGAGGGATCGTGGCCCAGCTCCTGAAGAAGCTGGCGGCTGACGCGGATGACCTTATTGATGGTCTCCACCATATGGACAGGGATGCGGATGGTCCGCGCCTGGTCTGCGATGGCCCGCGTGATGGCCTGGCGGATCCACCAGGTGGCGTAGGTGGAGAACTTGTAGCCCTTGG
>CAOJHG010000338.1 GCA_948435975.1 uncultured Oscillibacter sp.
TTTGTCCAAAAGGAGGTGCAAACATGGCAAAGGTTTCTGCCAATTATGAGGTCGTCTATATTATCGACCCTGCACAGGGCGAGGAGAGCATTGCCGCTCTCGTTGCAAAATTCAAGGCCCTGGCTGAACAGCATGGCTCCGCCGTTGAGGTGGAGGAGTGGGGTTCCCGAAAGCTGGCTTACCCCATCGACTACAAGACCGAGGGCTACTACGTTCTCATGAGCTTCACCAGCGGCCCCGCGTTCCCCAAGGAGCTGGACCGCGTCCTTGGCATCACGGACGGCATTATGCGTTCCCTCATCGTCTGCAAGGGCGAATAAGGAGAGATTTCCATGCTGAACAAAATCGTCATTATGGGCCGCTTGACTCGGGACCCGGAGCTGCGCCGCACCCAGAACGGCACCGCAGT
Source organism: uncultured Oscillibacter sp. (assembly GCA_948435975.1). Classification (GTDB taxonomy): domain Bacteria; phylum Bacillota; class Clostridia; order Oscillospirales; family Oscillospiraceae; genus Oscillibacter. Next base: position 410 of record CAOJHG010000338.1, read on the forward strand.
CACTTCCTTCAGCCTGGCTGTGGACCGGGATTTTAAGTCCCAGAGCGGCGAAAAGGAGACAGACTTCATCGATGTGGTTGCCTGGCGCACTACGGCGGAGTTTGTCACCAAGTACTTCACCAAGGGCCGCATGGCTGTGGTAGAGGGCCGTCTCCAGATTCGGGACTGGACCGACAAGGACGGCGGTAAGCGCCGGAGTGCGGAAGTAGTGGCGGACAACGTCTACTTCGGGGACTCCAAGCGGGACGGCTCTTCCGGCGGCGGCGATTACAGCCCCCCCGCGTATGGTTCTCCCGCAGGCGGCAGGCGGTCTGGGTACTCCGATCTCGGCAGGGACGACTCCGACTTCTCTGAGCTCGGCGACGAAAAGGGCGGAGATTTGCCCTTCTGAGGACTGCTGTGTTCTCTTTTTCCTGCGCGGCTGATTGATTCTTGCCATCCCTGTTTCGCGGCGGAGAAGGACGAGTCTCCCGATGCTCCGCCGGGGGATGCTATCTGAAAATTTGAAATAAAGGAGGACTCACCATGGCTTTCGATCGTGATTCCAGACCTGGCCGCCCCGGACGGGGCAAGCGCCGGAAGGTCTGCCAATTCTGCGCTGATAAGTGCGAGCACATTGATTACAAGGATTTTGCCAAGCTGCACCGGTTCATCTCCGAGCGCTCCAAGATCCTGCCCCGCCGGACCACCGGCACCTGTGCCATGCACCAGCGGCAGCTCACTGAGGCAATCAAGCGCGCCCGTCAGATTGCCCTGCTCCCCTATGTGACCGACTGATTTTATATTCGTTTTCTTGAACAGGGATGCCTTCCGGGGCGTTCCTGTTTTTTCATATATGTGGGGAACTGTTCTGCTTTATTGGTCCCGGCGGTTGGGGACTCTGCCTTTCAGAAATCCCTGGACGGCGTCCGCTTCACTGGAGGAAACACCAAACACGCAGACTCCCCGGCCTTTGGCGTCCTTGAGTCTCAGTATCATACTGCGGTCGTTTCTCGTCTGACGTTCAATCTTATCAATATTTTCCAGACGAATCAGCGCACACCCCATGGTGTTCACCGAATAGAACCACTCCTTCCCTATCAATGCCTTTCCCCTCGCAAAGCATACCGCATAGGCCAGATCTTGATCGACCAGGGCAAGCATTTCTTTCGCTGACAGGCCCTGCTCTTCCGGGCGAAGCTGACAAAGAATTTCCGCACAGATGCCGAAGTTCTTTGGAAAAAGCAGACCCTTCCACCCAGCGCACAAAAGATATCCTCCGCTGCCAATACACGCCAGCCCTACCGCGAACCCGAGTCCTTTCAATTTACAAATCAGCTCTAAGAAGATGAACAGTATACCGAGGGCCATACCAGCAGCGCCCGCTGATAAAAATGTCCAAAGCTCCTTCCGGTTTCGAGCGGCGCAGATGCCATTTTTCATGCCCGTCCGCTTTACTGCCGGTTTAGAAGGCCTCAGCGGAATGGACATAGCTGCTCCATGGTCTGGATGCAGGGCCTTTCCCAGTCCATAATCAACAATGTGCAGGAAAAATGAAAGGGCCATCCATCCCAGCACAGCCGCCAGACAGCCTGTAAAGCAAGCCGCAATGCCGCGCACCTCTCTCCAGGACGCGCCATGCCAGAGCTGATACAAGTGAGCGCCGCCAGAAGCCCAGAGCAGGACCAGCAGAAAAATCGACGCGATGTAATAGACCACTCCCAGAAACGGCATCTTGTTCCGGTCCTCCAAGCGCGTCCTGGTGCTGCCGCTGCGGTTGAAGCCGTCTGAGAGCAGGAGTCTGCACAACTGCGGATTTTTAATCGTAAAATAAAATCTGGCCGTCAGGAGAAACGGGAAATAGCAGGAAATCACCCACCCATTCAGCCACAGCACCGGTACGGCCAGGAGCATGACCAGCAGATCCCAGGCCCAATTCCATTCCATGCTTCCGTTCTCCTTTCAGTCCGACTTTCCAGTAGTTTACCACCCGCCCCGCCGGATTTCAACCACAACCGCAGAGGGATAAAATAACGCAGGCCCCGCTTTCCGGCAGAGCCTGCGTCGTTTTTTCTCAGTATGTCACAGGGAAGCGCCGCTCTAGGGTTCCTCTGGCTGAAGGGGAACAAACGTGGGGGTTTCCTCGGGAGCGGCAGGCGGTTCTACCGGAAGGTCTACCACGGGCGCATCTACCGGCACACTGGGCGCGGGGTCCACTTCGGCGGGCACGCTGGGTTCTGTTGGCGTCGGGGGTGTCTCTGGTGTCGCGGTAGGATCTGTTACGGCCGGGACGCCGCCCTCAATGCCGCTGGCCGGTCCCGCTGTTCCAGGCCCATACAGGATCACCCGGTTCCGGGACTTATAGTCGCTGTATGCCTCCAGGTCGCTGGAAAGCAGTTGTCCGCTGGCGCTGTAGACGTTCCGGAAGCTGCGGACCTTATAACCAGTATAAGGCGTGGTCTTTACCGTCTCCACGCCGGGGGCTAAGCTACTGTCCTCCTGCCGGACGGTCTCAAAAGG
>CAOJHG010000339.1 GCA_948435975.1 uncultured Oscillibacter sp.
AGCGGATTTTCTGCGCGGCTGGCCAGCGGTCCGTCTGGGTGGGGCAGGGAATGGCTGCTTCCACGGTTACATCCAGGTGGGCGTTCCGCAGAGCCAGCACAGTTTCGCAGAAGTAAAGGTCACAGCCCAGGGCCATGCCGCAGAGGAAATGCCGGAAGCCCTCTTCATAAGCGGCTTCTACAGCGCTGGTGATCCGGCGTTTCAGTGAGAGGCAGCGCGGGTCCTTCTCGTTGTAGTGCCAGGGGAGCTTGCTGGGCCGGTGTCCAGTGAAGCAGCAAGTTTCTTGTCTTATACGCATAACGGCATCCCCCTTTTCAGGCTTTTGCTGAGAGAATTAAAAGCGTTTGCCTGCGTTTAGCTTACTCTAGTATAGAACGGCTGTTTCTGGATGTCAATTGGTAATATGGATTCTTAAGGAGAAAATTTCATAAAGGATTCGGGAGACCATGCCTGCGGTTGGGTATCATGCAGTCAAGACGCTGGAGAACAGGCTGTCTGACAGAAAGAAGCCGGTACAGGTGGATTTTTCAAAATAAGGAGAGAACCTATGCTGTTGTCAACGCTGTGCTATCTGGAGCGGGGGGAAGAATACCTGATGCTCCACCGGGTCAAGAAGGATCACGATATAAATCAGGGAAAGTGGATCGGCGTCGGAGGAAAATTTCAGGATGGAGAGAGCCCAGAGGAGTGCATCCTGCGGGAGTGCTTCGAGGAAACGGGACTGACCTTGACAGAATACCGTTACCGGGGACTGGTGACATTCGTTTCGGATGAAGCCCCGGCGGAGTATATGCACCTGTTTACAGCAACAGCCTGGACGGGAAGCACCCGCCCCTGTGACGAGGGAACGCTGGCGTGGGTCAAAAAGACGGACCTCCGCGCCCTGCCCCTGTGGGAAGGCGACTATATTTTCCTGGACCTCCTGGAGCGGAACGAGCCGTTTTTTTCGCTGAAGCTCCGCTATCAAGGGGACCGTTTGGCTTATGCGGCCCTGAACGGCGTTCCGCTCCCGCACTGAGGAGGGCGGACCTTGCAGCCAGCCCTGTAAAGAAAGAATCGAGGTTGTCGATATGTTGGAAATATTGATTGGCCGGGCAAAAACCGGGAAGTCCCGAAAGGTGCTGGAGAGCATCGCCGCCCTCGCGGGGGCCGGAAGGGGGCAGATTCTGCTGGTCCCTGAACACGCCTCCCATCAGGCGGAGGTGGACCTTTGCCGTGCCTGCGGTCCCACGGCCAGCCGCTATGCCGAGGTGCTGAGCTTCCGCCGCCTCTGCGACCGTGTGCTGACGCTCACCGGCGGCGCGGCACAAGTTACCCTGGACGCTGGCGGGAAGCTCCTGACACTGCAAAAGGCCCTTCTGGAGATTGCACCCGAGCTGACCGTTTACCGCCGGCCCTCCCGAAAGGCGGCGTTTCTACAGCAGCTCCTGGCCCTCTTTGACGAGCTGCGCTGCTATGAGGTCACTCCTGAGACGCTCTATACCCAGTCCCAGGAGATCGACGGCGCGACCCGTGAAAAACTCCGGGATTTGAGCCTGCTTTACGCTGCCTACGAGGCCCGCCTCCTCCGCCCCGGCCTGGACGCACGGGACCGTATGACCAAGCTCTGCGAACATCTGGAGGAATCTGGCTACATTGTGGATAAGGATATTTTTCTGGACGGCTTCACCTACTTTAACGCCCAGGAACGGCGCGTGCTGTCCATCTTTCTCCGGCAGGCCCGGTCTGTTACAGTCACCCTCCTGGGAGAACCCGACAGCCCGGAGGAAATTTTTCGGGCCTCCCTCCGCACGCTGGAACGTCTCCGCCGCTTAGCCGAACGGGAGGGCGCTTCTGTCACCGTAACCCATATGACCGCAGAGGATTCTTCTGCCCTGGGCCACCTGGAACGCTGCTTCTTCGGAGATACAGAGCTGTACAGCGGAGATATTTCCGCTATCCGCATCCGGGAGGCCGATACCATCTATTCCGAGGTGGAGCAGACTGCGGCGGATATCCGGCGACTTGTGGCCTCGAATGCCTGCCGCTACCGGGATATTACTGTCTCTGCCCGGAATATGGAGGACTATGAGGGCATGATCGAGACCATTTTTGAGCGCTATGAGATCCCCGCATATCTGAGCCGCCGGAGCGACATCCTGGAAAAGCCGGTCCTGAGCCTCCTGACCGGTGTGCTGGCCTCTGTGGGCGGGGGATATGAGTATGACGACATGTTCCGCTGGCTGAAAACCGGCCTGGCTGGGCTGACGGCGGAAGAGTGCGACCAGTTGGAGAACTACGCGCTCAAATGGGAGGTCCACGGCGGCATGTGGATTCGGGACGTGGATTGGGTGGAGAATCCCGACGGCTACGGCGTGAAGTGGACCCCCGCCCGGCAGGCTCAGTTGGATACCGTCAACGAGCTGCGCCGCCGCATTCAGGGGCCGCTGTCCCGTTTGGCGGAGGGCCTGAAAACGGGAGAGACCGCCGGAGAAAAGGTGGAAGCCCTCTACAGCTTCATGGAAGAACTGGGCTTGCAGGATGCTCTGGAACGGCAGCTTCGGAGTCAGGCGGAAGCGGGACGGCTCCAGGACGCGGAGGAAACCGCCCAGCTTTGGGAGATCCTCTGCGGCGTGCTGGACCAGTTCATGGAGCTGTTAGGGGACGAGCCTATGGAGCTGGATGAGTTTGCCCGCTTGTTCCAGCAGGTGCTGACACAATACAGCGTGGGGTCGATTCCTGTGTCCTTGGATCAGGTCAGCGTCACCGGCGTGGCCAGAAACGACCGGCACAGCGGAAAATACCTGTTCCTCCTGGGGGCCAACGATCATGTCCTGCCGACTCCCGGACAGGGCGGCGGCATCCTGAACGAAGACGACCGGGAGGAGCTGGCCCGGCGGGGCGTCGAGCTGGCCCC
>CAOJHG010000340.1 GCA_948435975.1 uncultured Oscillibacter sp.
CGGACGGCTGGTGCCGGTGGAAGCTGATTCCGTCTCCCGTCCCAGCGGAGGACCTGGACCGGCAGGAGCAGGAAACCGGCTGTAGATTTCCGGTCCTTCTGCGGGCGTTTTTCTCCGCATACTGCCATTATTTCATGGATTGCGGCCTGGGGACCCAAAAGCCGGACAAGCCCTTTTCCGACTTGGACAACGCCTGGAACCCCGTCCTAGTCCGCGGGGGGTATCTGCCGTTTTTATGGGATGAGGACCTGGGGTGTTTCATCCGCTGTATCGACCTTGCCAACATGCCTGATGAAGACCGCTGTCCTGTGGTGCAGATCGACCACGAGATTCTTTTTGACCTGGGAGAGCGTGCGGACCGGGAGGCGCTGGCCCCGCACATGGAACCGGTGGCGGAGAGCCTTCAGGCGTTCCTGGAAGAGCTGTTTTCCGGCTGGACGGCGTTCAGGGGAAAAAAGCTGGCCCGGCGCTATGTGGAAGGACTCCGGGAGGCCTATGAGGACGCGGGCGGCAAGGAGGTCTGGGCCGAATTCGCCGGGGCTGCCCATGGCGTCTCCGAGGCGCATTTAACGGCGCTGAAGACCCTCTATCCGGAATTGCCCGCCAGTCTGGAGGCCCTGCTGCGGATATACGACGGCACCTATTACCAGGAGTACCGCCCCGGCCAAACGACCTGCCTCTACTTCCTTGGCTCCGACATGGAAGAATACCCCTACTACCTGCTGTCCGCCGCCCAGATGGTGAAGACTGACCGCGATTTCAAGGAGTGGGGCGACTATCTCATTGACCGGGAATACGACGATATCCCCGTTCCCGAGGGCGTCACCCATGACCTGGAATCCCTGCGCTGGCTCCACTTTTCCGACTGCATGAACAACGGCGGCACCTCTCAGCTCTTTATTGACTTCTCTCCGTCGGAAAAAGGGAAGACCGGTCAGGTGGTCCGTTTCACCCACGACCCCGACGAGCTTGTGGTCGTCGCGGACAGCTTCAGCGAATACCTGGAGCTGCTGATGGACAACGAATATGACTTCATCAATGAAGACACCGTGGAGGAATAAAAGGAGGCTGTTTTGTGATTGATTTGAACGCACCCATTTGGCGTCAGGTGGATTCCGCCGGGAACGACGCGGATAAATGGCTGCGCCGCCTGCTGTCCGGCGAGGAAGCGTTCCGGGAGGGCATGGAGATTCTTGCCGAGGACCTGAGCCATCAACTGAGCTATTACAGCGCCACGGCCTACGTTCTGCCCCATTTGGCGGCGCTGTGCGGCCGGCTGTCTCTGGAGGACCGGCATTTTCTCATCGCCCAGATCGGCGCGGCCATCGCCAGTGAGGGGGCAATGTCCCTGGTTCCGGATACCACGGAGTACCGGGAGTTCCATGAGGGCTTGGACGGCCTGCGGCCCATCGTGAGGGACCTGATTCAGAATCATCCGGAGGTGCTTGCCGCCGCTTCCGGCGAGGATGGGCAGATGTTTGCTCTGGGCGCGCTGGCCATTCTGGGGGACCGGGGACATGTCATCGCGCTCTACAATCTCTCCGGCTCCTGCTGGGAGGAGGGCCCCGGCATGTGCGCCTGCGGCTGGGAAGAGGAGTGCATCCCCCTGAATGGCGGACCGGATTGCTGCATAGAGTCCGCGGAAATCGCCCCCTGGGACGGCAAAAGTCTGGACGATGAGGCTGTCTGGGTAAATGGCCTGCTGGAGCGGGCGGGGGACGAAGATATCCGTCCGGTCATCCATCTGGTGTACGGCACGGGCGTGTGTCCGGAGTGCGGGAAGCGGGAGCCGTATTGGGCCTGGTACTCCCGCTGGTTCGACGAGGATTTTTGAACCAACGGCACGGGGATTCTAAAATAATAGTCCCAATTCGGCTTTGTGTTCCTGGCGTATACGCTTGTTAAAAGTGACCAGACCGGAAACGTCAGGGGTAATGCCCAAGGACAATTTTGGAAATATTTAAGCGGCGGTTTGCCCTAAATGCTGCTATGCGGAAATATATCTGTCACGTTTGGACAAAATTCAGCAGTATAACAGATAAATATAGAAACCGAACTGGGTTTTCTCCTGTTGGGAACACGAAATCGAATCGGGACAAATAAAAAAGGAGTTGCTGCAATGAACGAGCTGGAACTGAAATATGGGTGCAACCCGAATCAAAAGCCCTCCCGCATTTTTCTCCGGAACGGGAAGGACCTGCCTGTTACCGTCCTGAACGGCAAGCCGGGCTATATCAACTTCCTGGACGCCTTCAACTCCTGGCAGCTTGTCCGGGAGCTGAAAGCCGCCACTGGTCTGCCCTCCGCCGCCAGCTTCAAGCACGTCTCTCCCGCCGGGGCCGCTGTGGGCCTGCCCTTGAGCGATGTGGAGCGGCAGATTTACTTTGTCCCGCCCGGCGAGGAGCTCTCTCCTATTGCCTGCGCCTATATCCGGGCGCGGGGGGCGGACCGTCTGTGCTCCTACGGCGACTGGGCGGCGCTCTCCGACGTGTGTGATGCAGCTACGGCCAGCTATTTGAAACTGGAGGTCTCCGACGGCGTGATTGCCCCCGGCTACACAGAGGAAGCCCTGGAAATCCTTAGGACCAAGAAGAAGGGGAACTACAACGTAGTCCAGATCGACCCGGATTATGTGCCGGACCCCAGCGAATACAAGGATGTCTTTGGCGTGACCTTCCAGCAGGGGCGGAACGAATATAAGGTGGACCAGGCCCTGCTGGACAACATCGTGACACAAAATAAGACGCTCCCGGGCCAGGCGAAAATTGACATGATCGTGGCCCTGATTACCCTGAAATACACCCAGTCCAATTCCGTGTGCTATGTGAAGGACGGGCAGGCCATCGGCGTCGGCGCGGGCCAGCAGAGCCGCATCCACTGCA
>CAOJHG010000341.1 GCA_948435975.1 uncultured Oscillibacter sp.
AATGCGTTACGGCGGCATCGGCGCGGGCAACCACAAGGGCAACGATATCGGTCGGGTGGGCTACACCAGCTCCATTTACGCGGCTAAGGCGGGGACGGTGATTGTCTCTGAGTACCACAGGTCCTATGGCAATTATGTGGTCGTCTCCCACGGCAGCGGCAATACCACCCTTTACGCCCACATGAGCAAGCGGATTGCCACCGTGGGACAGTACGTGAATCAGGGGGATGTCATCGGCATTACCGGTTCCACGGGCAATTCCACCGGACCGCACCTCCACTTCGAGGTAACGGAGAGCGGCGCCCGGGTAGACCCCTTCAAGCTGGGCTATCTGACGGGAGCTGTTTACGCCAGTTGATTAGAAGCGAACATAATTCTGCCTTCCACTCCATATCTTGGAGCGGGAGGTAGTTTTTATATGGTTGGTTTATTGATGTGGAGAGAACCTCAGAAGGGGCGGAAGCGTCTGGAGGTGCGGGAGCAGATTTTGCTTCATATGCGGTTCTTGGGCGCGGAGGTAAGCTGGTCCCCCCATCCGGCAGTGATGCGCCACCGGGTCCTGGCGGCAGGGAAGCGGCTGCGGAAGCATGGCGTAGTGCAGGTGGTTCTGCCAGAGGATTTTTCCTTCCGGGAGCAGTTGGAGAAGTGCGGACTGCGTCCGGCTTCTACCTTGACGCTGCGGCGGGCTCTGGCGGCGGACTGGGTGCAGGCAGGGCTGCGAGAGCGGAATCTGCCCTGTGCGGGAGCGAAAGTGGCTGTCAGCGGGGCCAGTCTCACGGGCGAGGTCGTGCGGACGGTGACGGAACTGATGCTGCGGCACCGCTATGTGCTGCTGGATCTGCCTTACGGCGGAGAGGAGCTGTGCCGTCAGTTGCGGCGGGAATATGGTGTCTCTCTTTTGCTGAAGCCCTCTCAGGAGCAGCTGGAAGAGGCGGAAGCGCTGGTGCTGTTTGACCCCAGAAAGGATCGCCTGGCCTGCCGGAATCCGGTGCTGCTGCGGCTGTACGACGAGTCCGCGCCGCTTCCGGTGCTGACGCTTCCGCCGGTGCTGGAGGAGAAGCTGCCAGAGGGCGTGAACCGGGGCCAGCTTTTGGCGGTCCTCCGGGAAGCTGGCGCCGTTAAGCGGGAGCAAATCAGCCTGGGAATACAGACGCAGAGGTAAAAACAGCTTGACAGAGGAAAGACGCCTTATGAATCCGTCAAAAAAGAGCTGGCATTTGCTTTTTTCGGAATTTATATTTTTGTGCCCTGGTGAGCGGTATTTGATAGTGTTTGCCGCTTTTTGCATACTTTCTATCTGAAATTGCATGATAGAGAGACGAGATAAACGACTTCCATCATCCCAATTATATTGACTCAAAATTGTATACAAGTGATTGTTTGACATCTTCGCCGCCCCCTAGACTGAGATTGATGCGCCGGTTATATCATAGCTGGATTTGAGCTTCAAGGCGCGGCCTGTGAAATTGCCTGCATTCCCTCTTTGTAAAAAAGGCTTCAGGAAGGGTTCTAAACTGCCTTGACATTCGGAAAGCCAGACGATATAATACTGTTTTAGCCTTACACGATGCAGTTGCAGGCAGAAAATCCGGCGGAAGGATGTATCCACCGTCGAGAAGATAGGATATCATTGGAAGAAAGGAACTTGCAGACATGGAAGATGGAATTCGGATGAGAGCGGCCAAAAAGCAGGAGCTGGAAGAGGAACTGAATTACCTGAGAACCACCCGTTCCGACGAGGTGGCGGAGCAGATCAAGGTGGCCCGGGGCTTTGGTGACCTGAGCGAAAACAGCGAGTACGACGAGGCGAAAAACGAGCAGGGCAAGCTCTATTCCCGCATTGCTGAGCTGGAGGAGATTTTGCAGCATGCAGTGATCGTGGATGAGAGCAGCATCACGACAGATGTGGTGACCATCGGGTGTAAGGTGACTGTGCAGGGGCCGGACGGGAAGGAGCGGATTTATTCCATCGTGGGCTCTCAGGAGTCTGACCCCATGCACGGCATCATTTCGGAGGATTCTCCCTTTGGCCGGGCGCTGGTGCATTTCAAGGAGCTTCCCAGCGATGAGAAGGAGAGAAAATGGATCGGCGCAAGAAAAGGGGATGTCGTGACCGTAGAAGCGCCTCGCGGCAGTATCCAATATACCGTAGTGAAGATCGAGCGCTGAGGTTTTATCCCTGTTGGAAGGACCTGATAAAGCACGGTCTATAATGCGCTGCGTCTGATGGGCGGTCCAAGCCCCTGTGACGCAGTGCGGGAGCTTATAAGGAGAGAGAATATGTCTGAACAGAAGAACAGCCAGGAGTTGGACCTCAGCCAACAGACGAAGGTGCGCCGGGAGAAGCTGGCGGCCCTTCAGTCGGCGGGGGAAGACCCATTTCAGCTTACTCGTTTCGATTGGGACGCCACTTCCCAGCAGATCAAGGACAATTTTGACGCTATGGAGGGGAAGGCTGTCAAAGTAGCGGGCCGCCTCATGAGCAAGCGGGGCATGGGCAAAGTGAGCTTCTGCGACCTCCAGGACCGGGATGGCCGGATTCAGCTCTATGCCCGGCAGGACGAGATGGACGAGGCGGTTTATAAGAAGTTCAAGAAGTTTGACATCGGCGACATTGTGGGGGTGGACGGCGAGGTTTTCCGCACCCAGCGGGGAGAGATGAGCGTCCGGGCAAAGAACATTACCCTGCTTTCGAAGTCCCTGCTGCCCCTGCCGGAGAAATTCCACGGTCTTCAGGACAAGGAACTGCGCTACCGTCAGCGCTATGTGGATCTGATGGTGAATCCGGAGGTAAAGCGGAACTTTCTCATCCGCTCTCAGTTCATCAAGTTCATGCGCCGCTATTTGGACGACCGGGGTTACATTGAGG
>CAOJHG010000342.1 GCA_948435975.1 uncultured Oscillibacter sp.
GTACCGCATTCGCTCTTCAATATACCACACCCGGCGCTTTGAGACAAGTCCGGCAGGATCTGCAAAACGCACAAAAAAACAGACGGCAGGCATCCACTTCGCCGCCGTCTGTTTTGCCCAGGCATTCCATCCCAAAAACCAAACAGCTCTCTCAACCGGGCGTTCGGGAGACCCGTTAAGCTGCAAATGCGTCATCCGCAGTCCCTTTTGGCAGCCCGTTGTATTCAAGCCGAATTTCCAGTATTGTTCTTGATATTCCTGATTTATTCCACGCTGGCGGCCCGCTCGTGAATCAGGGCGTCCAGCGCACTCTTTGCGGCTTGCCGGGCGGCTTTCTCCATAGCCTCCGCTGTTCTCGGACCTCCGGAGGCGGCAAGGGCGTAAGGATCGTTCAGCGCCACGCGGGACCCCGTCAGCATAGCCTTGAGCTGGGAAAAAGTCCACTGCCGTTGGTCTGCGGGCATACTGGCGTCAAAGTAATCAGACCAGGAGCACTGGTATTTGGCAGCGATGTAGAGCAGGGGGTCTCCCATGGGGTTGGAGCGCGCTTCCTCCAAACTGCCGACATAGTAGGTCTCAATCTCGCTTTCGGCCTGCTTTGCCTGGCAGACGAGGGCTTCCATATAGGCCTTGGCGGCAATGGAACCATCTGGGTCTACTTCCATATAGGGGTTTACCGCCAGCGGCCTCCAGCCCTTCCAATCGTCTCCGGCGGCTTCTGCCTGGGCTGTCTGCTCATCCCGCCAGGCCTGGACCATATCCATGAATTCGTCCTTAGTCATCCCGGACAGGATGCCGTCAAGCTGATTGGCGAATCCGTCCAGGCTTTCACTGGGGGATTGAGCGGCGGCGTCCCGGCCCTCCTGAGAAATGGATACCGCATCGATGTCCTGAGCGGCTTCGGCAGCCTTTTCTTCGGGTGCGGCAAAGCGGCCCTTACGCATGACCGCAGCGATGGGACCGGCGCAGGGATTCATAATGACATTCACAAAATCGTCTCCTTTACAGCGGCTTGTTCTCCTTGTTTATCGGCATGGAAACTGGAGAAATTAAGTGCGTTGGGGCGAAAAGCGCCGGAGAGAATTTGAATGGTGACAAAGGCGCGGGAGTATGCTACCATAGGGTTGACTGCGGGAAAGGTCCGCTGGTATCATTATTCAAAAGGAGGTAATGGTTGTGCATGTTTATACAACCGGCCAATGGGTGCTGCTGTTCTTCTTTTACAGTCTCTGCGGCTGGATTTGGGAGTGCTGTTATGTGTCCGCCTGTCAGAAGCGGTGGGTAAACCGGGGCTTTTTACAGGGGCCGGTATTGCCTATTTACGGTTCCGGAGCAATCATCATCCTGCTGGCGACCATTCCAGTGGCGGGAAATCTTTGGCTGGTGTACTTCTTCGGGACCGCCGCCGCCACTCTGCTGGAGTACGTCACCGGATGGGCTATGGAGCGGCTGTTCAAAGTCCGGTCTTGGGATTACTCGAAACAGAAATTCAACTGTAAGGGCTACATCTGTTTGTCCAGCTCCATTGCCTGGGGCTTTTTCTCCATCCTTTTGGTCCGCCTGGTCCATCCGCCCATAGCGCACCTGCTGAGCCGGGTGCCTGCCCTCTGCGTGGACCCTCTAGCGCTGCTGCTGACCGTGATTTTCACTGTGGACGCCGTCCGGTCCGCTCAGGCGGCTCTGGACCTGCGGGAAGTGCTGGCCAAGCTGGAGGAGGAGAACGAGGACCTGCGCCGCCTGGCAAAACGGGCAGAAGCCGCCGCCGCTTTCGCCAAGGACGACCTGCGCCGGTTCCGGGAGCGGACGGAATTGGAAAAACTGCTTCTGCGGCAGCGAATTGAAGAAGAGGTCCAGGAGAAGCGCCAGGCAAAGCAGGACCGGAAGCTGCGCCGCCGGGAACAGGTCGAGACTGCCCTGCGCCGCCGGACCAATGCCAAGCTGGAGGCCCTGCGGGTAATTGCCGAGGCCCTGGAGACCTGCCGGAATCATGTGGAGGACCTGCCCAATTTGACGAAAGAGGCCGCGGAAGCCCGCCGCGCCGACCTGAGCGATGCCCTGGAGCGGGTCCGGGAGCGGGAGGCCGTTCTCCGTGCGCGGTCCAGCGGGGCTTATCACCGTTCCCTGCGCATCCTTCGGAATCACCCCACCGCCACAGCCAAGGGACACGGAGAGGCCCTGCAAGCCCTGCGGAATCTGGAGGACCAGGACGGCTGAGCTGGCTTTCCGCCGCACGAGGAACGGTATAAAAACTGCATGTGTCGTTTTCTGCGGGCGGAACCGTTTCCGGCACGGTTTTTGTGTCGTTCAGAGACGGTGAACAGGGCAAGCTGGTGAGAATATGCAAAAATACCGAGAGACAGAGGAAAATGTTGTACAATCTGACTCTTGCATAAATATTCAGGATGGATGTATAATTCAGCCATCATCCATCAAACATAGGAGGCAAGCTGAAATGAAAGACAAAAAGGATATTAAAAAAATCGTGCTGGCCTATTCCGGCGGCCTGGATACATCTGTCATTATTCCCTGGCTGAAGGAGAATTACAACAACCCCGAGATCATTGCCGTGGCCGGTGACGTGGGCCAGAACGACGAGCTGGACGGACTGGAAGAGAAGGCTGTCAAGACCGGCGCCTCTAAGCTCTATGTGGCGGACCTGACGGATGAGATGGTGGACACCGTAATCATCCCCGCCATGAAGATGGGCGCGACCTATGAGGACTACCTGCTGGGCACCGCATTCGCCCGGCCTATTATCGCCAAGAGCCTGGTAGAGATCGCCAAGAAGGAAGGCGCTGACGCGATTGCTCATGGCTGCACCGGCAAGGGCAACGACCAGGTCCGGTTTGAGCTGGCCATCAAGCGCT
>CAOJHG010000343.1 GCA_948435975.1 uncultured Oscillibacter sp.
AAGATGTTCCTGTTCCCCATGGGCTTCATGCTGGTGGTCACCATCTTCTCTCTGGGCATCAACACCATCAACCAGGTGAAGGACATTTCCGCCGGCGGCGCGGACTGGGGCCCCTATGTCCAGGCCATCCTCGGCATTCTGCTGATTGCCCTTGCCGTTATCCTCGCCATTGAGGGCATCGTCACCATCGTAAAGCAGAAGCAGAAGGCATAATCGTCCTCTCCTTCGCATACGCCTCCCTCCAAAACAAGGACCGCTGCGGTATCGTCACTGCGGCGGTCCTTTTTTGCATTTATAAAGGTGCTTCCGCTGGAAAAGTGATTGGAGTTCCTCGACAGGTTCCATCTGATTTTGCAGATTATTCAGGGTAAAATAGATGGAAATTGGAACCCTGGCCTGCTTATGCGTGTTTGGCGGACGCGGAAGAAGCCGGGGAAATGAGGAGAGGAGGCGGTGTGCCATGGTGCCTATGGAGGAAAAACGTGTGATGCGTCTGCCCACATCGGCAATCCGGCCCAATCCCCGCCAGCCCCGGCAGTGGTTCGATGAAGCGGGCCTGCGGGAACTGGCTGCGTCCATCCGCCGTCATGGTATCCTCCAGCCTTTGACGGTCCGCCGCAGGGGAGACGTTTGGGAGCTGGTGGCCGGAGAGCGCCGCCTGCGGGCCGCCCGCCTGGCAGGACTGGAGACGGTTCCCTGCATTGAAGCCGTGGTGGACGAGCGGGAGTCCGCCCTCCTGGCCCTGGTGGAGAACCTGCAGCGGCAGGACCTGCACTACTTTGAGGAGGCCGCCGCCATTGCAGACTACCTGAAGCGTTCCGGGTCCACCCAGGAGGAGGCCGCCGCCCAGTTGGGCCGCTCTCCTTCGGCGGTGGCGAACAAGCTGCGGCTGCTGCGGCTGTCCCCTGCCTGCCGGGAGCTGCTCCTCTCCAATGGGCTGACGGAACGCCATGCCCGGGTGCTCCTCCGTCTGGAGGACGACGAGGAACGCCTGAACGCCGCCCGTCACATGGCAGACAGGCATATGAACGTGGCCCAGGCGGAGCAGTACATAGAGCGCCGCCTGGAGGAGCTGCAAACCAAGCCCCCTGCGGGCCGCCGCCTGTTCATTATCAAGGACGTCCGTCTCTTCCTCAACCGCGTGGACCGGAACCTGCGCTTAGTTCAGGAGGCGGGCATCGACGCAAAGTGTGAGCGTCAGGACACCGAGGACGCCATCTGCCTTACAATCCGCATTCCCCGCCGCCCCGCGAAAAAACCGCCGCAAACGCCTGAGCCCCAAGGAAAAGCCCCCTCCTGAAAATGGGACTGTCAGCGTTTTTCTCCGTATTTTGATGGGAAAACCAGATTTTGCCGTTTGTTACTGGATTGTAATCTCTTTTTCGATAGGGATTGTGATATAATATCCAAATGAATGACAATTTGTGTGTGTGCCATTCAAAATTCAACGCGGCAGCAGGAGGGGCTTCATGGAACAGACAACAAATGAAGTCAAAACACAGCATACGGGCGGGGCTCGTGTGCAGAAAAACGGCGGCGCCATTCCGCTGATTGCTTTGGGCGTGGCTTTGGCGGTTCTGGCGGGCGTTTATGGCGGCATGTGCGCTCTGGCCGTCTATGGCGGAACGCTCTGGAAAGGGACGCACGTGCTGGGACAGGACGTAGGAGGGTTAACGCCTGGGGAAGCGGCGGCAGTGGTGGAGGCCGCTCTGCCGGAGATAAAGATCGGCCTCTATGCCTACGATGGGGAACTGGACGCCGCGCCTGAACGCGGTGAGGCTCCAGACGTTTCCATTCCCCTGACGGAGCTGACGGCGGATATCGACGTTCCCGCCATTGTGGAGCAGGCAGAGCAGAGTACAAAAAGCGGCTTCATCCTTACCGCTGGCTGGCGTTACTTTACCGGCGGCGGCGCGGCCAATTACGGCGGCGGAGACGCGATTCCGGTAGATCCAGCAAAAGCGGCGTCTGCGGCAAAAGAGGCGGCGGAAGCCCTGTCTCAGCCGGGACAGGATACCGTTTATGAGGTGAGCGAGGCCGCCGTTGAGATTCAGATGGCGCAGGATGGCCGCAGCGTCAGTGCCAAAACGCTTCAGGACAGCTTGGAGCAAGGCGCGTGGGATGGGGGCCTGGGGCTGGACGTTCCCTATTTCGAGGCCCCTGGAAAAACCTTGACCGCTCAGGAGATTCATGACGCGGTCTATGGCGAAGTAAAGAACGCATCCTATGACATCACTACCGGCAGCATCGTCCCAGAGGAGACCGGCGCAGATTTTGATGTAGCCGCCGCACAGCAGGCCATGGACGGCGCCGCCCCTGGGGAAACCGTTACCATCAGCGCAGAGATTCAGTATCCCGCAGTTACGGCGGATGAGTTGCGGTCGGCGCTCTTCCGGGATGTGCTGGGCGAGTGTTCCACCCATGTCTCCGGCACGGCCCCCCGTATCAACAACGTCCGCCTGGCCGCCGCTGCTTTTAACGGCACGGTGATGAATACCGGCGATGTTTTCTCTTATAACGACGCATTAGGCAAGCGTACTGTAGAGAAGGGTTACGGCCCCGCTTCCGCTTACATCTCGGGAGAGACCGTGGATGTTATCGGCGGCGGCATCTGCCAGGGCTCTTCCACGCTGTACCTGGCCTGCCTCCGGGCGAACCTGGAGATTACGGAACGCTACGCCCACCGTTATACGCCCTCGTACATCCCCTGGGGCATGGACGCTACCGTTTCCTGGGGCGGTCCAGACTATAAGTTCACCAACAACACGGACTACCCCATTAAAATCGTGGCTGAGTTTGTCAACAATGATATTATCATCAAAATCCTGGGCACTAACGTAGATGGAAGCTATGTGAAGATG
>CAOJHG010000344.1 GCA_948435975.1 uncultured Oscillibacter sp.
GGGTTGGTGATGAGGATGGCCCGGGTCTGGGGGCCGATGAGGGGCTCGATCTTCTCTCGGACGGCAAAACGGTAGCCCTCGTCCGGAGAGGTGGGAATAGGACGGATGCGCCCGCCAGTGACATTGATAAAGGTGGAGTAATTGGGGTAGAAGGGTTCGGGTACCAGGACTTCGCCGCCTTCCTCCAGGATGCAGCTCATAGTGACTTGCAGGGCCTCGCTTCCGCCGACGGTGATCAGAATATCTTCACAGCTCAGAGAAATGCCCAGACCATGGTAATAGTCTCGGGCGGCCTCCAGCAGCGCTTCGACTCCAGGGGAGGGCGCGTAAGCCAGGACGGACTCTCCAAAATTGTGAACGGCGTCGAAAAAGGCCTTGGGGGTCTGGATATCCGGCTGGCCGATGTTCAGGTGATGGACTCTGCGGCCCTTTGCCTCCGCCGCCACCACGTATGGGTGGAACTTGCGGATAGGGGATAGGGTGCAGGCTTCGATGTTCTTGGAAAACTTCATCCCGTCTTCCTCCTTCATATAAAATAGGGCTCCCTGCCAGGGAAAAGCGCGACCTGCCCGAAAACGCGGCAAATCGTGCATTTCCCTATTGTAACATGTTGAACGCTGATGTCAACTCTTTTTTCTGCGGCTGAGCTGCTTTCGCGGTTCTGAAGGAGGCGCGGGGGCGTTCAAAGCCGGGGAAACGCCTGCCGGACATAGGCGCTCCGGGACAGGACCAGCGCCAGGAGGGTGGAAGCCGCGATGCCGAAGCCCGCCTGTACGATGTTGCTGGGGATTCCGGCGGCGCTTCCCACCAGGCAGAGGGAGAAGGCGCTCCCGCTGGAAAGGGAGGCCAGAAGCGCGTCAAACAGCCAGTAGCCTGCAATCATTGGCACTTCCGCAGCGGCGGCGCAAACGAGGAGGCCCCTTCTGCCCAGTACCCGGAACAATCCCGCCGCTGCCAGTGCCATAATCGCCTTGATGACCAGCGTGGCGGGAACATAAATGGGATATCCAGACAGCAGGTCTGCCAGGGCGGGACCGACGCCCCCTGCAATCGCGCCATAGACCGGACCCAGGAGATACGCGCCTAAGATCACCACTGTGTCGCCCAGGTTCATATAGCCGCCGGTAGGAGAAGGGATTTGCAGCACCATCGTGGCAACACAACCCAGGGCGGCGAAGAGTCCTGTGGTGACCAGCAGCTTTACACGGTCCTGGTTTTGGACTGCGCTGCGTTCCATTGATTTTTCCATATTCATACGCTCCTTATAGGTTTTGGTATTGCTATCTTACCATGGACGTGATATGATGAAAATATCCAGTTTTGATATTTTTTATAAGATCAGAGAGGAGGGGACGCTATGCTGACCTATGACCTGGAGGAGCGGAAGGACCTGCCCCTTTACGAATTCCTCTACCGGCGCATCCGGGACGATATCCTGAGCGGAGCGCTTTCGGCAGAGGAACGCCTTCCGTCGAAGAGAGCATTGTCAGATCATCTGCGGGTGTCCGTAGTGACAGTGGAAAACGCCTATCGGCAATTGGAAGCGGAAGGATACCTCTACACCCGTCCCCGGCAGGGCTTTTTTGTTTCCACAGTGGAACGGGTCTCCGGGGTCCCCGCCGCCCTGCCAAAGATGGAAACACCGACTCTCCGCCATTGGCGGCTGGACCTGCGGAGCAATCAGGTGGATACGGCCTGTTTCCCAGTGTCTATCTGGGCGCGGCTGACCCGTCGGGTTTTGTCGGAGGGAACGTTCCTGTCTCCCGGCCCCCACCAGGGTCTCCAGGCTCTGCGGCAGGCGATTGCGGAGGACCTGCGGGAGTTCAAGGGAATGGCGGTGTCGCCAGAGCAGATTGTGGCCGGCGCGGGGGCGGAGTACCTCTATCTGCTCCTGGCCCAACTGCTGAACAGGGACCGGAGAGCCGTCTTTGCCCTGGAGGACCCCGGCTACCCCAAAATCCGCCAGGTCTATAGCGGCTGGGGCGCGGTCTGCCATCCGGTCCCGCTGGACAGCCAGGGAATCCGCCTGGATGCGCTGTATGCCTCTGGAGCCAATATCCTTCATATTTCTCCTGCCCACCACTATCCCACCGGCATCGTTACTCCCATTGCCCGCCGTCAGGCTCTTCTTCGCTGGGCAGACACAGTGGACGGCCTTATCATCGAGGACGACTACGACAGCGAGCTGCGTTTCACCGGCCGTCCCCTGCCCACCTTGCAGAGCATCGACACGAATGGCCGGGTCATCTACATGAACACGTTTTCCCAGACCATTTCTCCCTCCATCCGCATAGGCTTCATGGTCCTGCCGCCACGCCTCCTGGAGCGCTGCCGCCGGGAACTGAGCGTTTACGCCTGCACAGTGCCAGTTCTGGAACAGCAGGTTCTGACCCGTTTTCTTACTGGCGGCTGGTATGAGCAGCACCTCTCCCGGATGCGGAAGGAGTACCGTGCCCGCCGCGCCGCTGTGCTGGAGGCATTTTCCGCCCTGAGCCGGGTTTCTATCTCTGAACAGGGGGCGGGCCTTCACTTCCTCCTTCGCCTGGACACCCAAAAAAACGACCAGGCCCTCCAGAAAAAGGCGGAGAGCCTGGGTGTTCGTTTGGTATTTCTGTCGGAGTATGCAGCGGTCCAGCGAGAGGAATACGCCCATACGCTGGTGGTAAACTACGCCGGATTAGACCTGGACCGGCTGGAGGAGACTATCTGCCTTCTGTCGGAAATCCTCGCGGAGTAAGGATGTCAGTTTCCTGCGGTCTGAAGAGATTCCCCGGACTCCTGCCGGAAATGAACCATGCCGGTGCGGTCCAGGGCAACCATGACAGCGGGGATGAATACCAACTGGAGAAGGATGCCG
>CAOJHG010000345.1 GCA_948435975.1 uncultured Oscillibacter sp.
AGTGTCGGCCTTCAGGCTCCTTTTGATGGCTGTTATAGAGGCTGTAATCTGGCTTCGCGTTCCCGCGGCGGGCGGCTGAGGGAGCGGAAAAGCAAGGGGCCGGAAGAGACGTCAGGGCAGAGCGTCCATCAGGTCCGGCAGCGTGCTGTCCAGAGTGGATATGCAGAGCTGGTTTACGCCGAACAGCCGCGCCAACTGATACCGCTCCTGAATGGACTGCCCGTTTAAGTACCAGACAGTAAGGCTCTCGTCACCGGTTTTCAGGTAGGCGCAGGCGTAGCGGCTGGAATAATATACCTGGGCCCATTGATCCTCCAGCAGTTGGGAAATCTGTCCGCCGGTGACTGCTTCGCCCTCGACGCCGTTTCCCCAAGCCGTGCCGGTAGAAGTGACCATCAGCGAGAGCTTTCCCGCGTCCACCAGGCCCCGCATCCGGTTCAGGGCGAAATAGGTCTCTTCCAGAGGCTCCAGAGGGGCGGTGGACATCCCGGCAACAACGCCCACAGGAGAGTCGATTTTCAAAACAAGCCGGTCCACCCATTCACCCAGGGCGGCGTAGTCGTAACCAGGAAGGCGGCCATGCCAAGAAGGGGTCTCCGCCGCTAGGTAGAGCTGCTTTTTCCCCAGTCCTTCCCGCAGGGCTTCCGCCAGGGCCGTGAGCTCGTTGCTCTGGGGGGTGGTGGTCAGGCCGGAAATGTCCAGAAACAGGCCGTCGTACTTCCCGGCGTTCACCGCTTGGAGAAGGACTTTTGCCATCTCCCCGGCATTGTCCCGGAGCTGGTAGGGGCCTCCCGCCACATGGAGGAGCTGGGGGACATCGGCGGAACGTGCGGCGTCGCGGGCAAGGGCAACGTCTTCGTCCTCCATGTTCAGGGACAATTGGGCAGAGCCGTTATAGGACAGCCGCAGAGCCGATATGCCTACCGCCTCACAGCCCGTCAGGTCCGTCAGGTCCTCTACAGAGGAGATCACGCCCACCCAGCCGGAGGGGGTCCGGCCGTGGAGCTTTTCATACAGGCGCATGAGGATGACTGCCATTTGTTCGCGAGCCACATGACCATTCGGGTCGAAGGTGGTGATGGTAGCGCCGTCCATCAGGCCCAGACCATAGGCGACAGCAATGTAGCCAGTGTTAGCGCCCAGGTCCTGGAAGGGAACGGAGAGTTCCTGCGCCAGTCCTGCAAAGGTGCCGTAGCCCAGGGACCGGACCAGCATCGCTGCCAGGTCCTGCCGGGTGATGGGCTCGTCGGGGCGGAAATTGCTGGCCTGGGAAGTAATGGCTCCCTGGAGATATGCAGTCTCAATGGCGCCGGCATACCACATCGTCTCTGGCACGTCCTGATAGACCTCCCGGGCGGGCAGGGTGGGCTTCCATCCGAAGAAGCGGCACAGCACGACCACAGCCTCTGCGCGGGTCATCTCCTCGGTGGGGCCGAATTCACCGTTATCTAAGTAAAAATAGCCCAGCTCGACGCTTTGCTGAATGTCCTCGAATGCCCAGTAGCTGCTGTCCACGTCCAAAATCCCCTGGGCGGCGGAGGCGGGCGGCTGCCACCCCATTGCCAAAACCGCGCACAGCGTCAGGCAGATCATGCTTTGCCATATCCGTTGTTTCATGTTCACGTCACTCCTTTAGTCGTTGTTCTCCGCCTGGAGTCCGGGTGAGGCGGCGGAGAAAGGCGGGCCTTTTGAAAGGTCCAGATTTGTGATGGTTTGGGAAGTCCTGTCCATTTTACCAGATTTTTTCCCGCCCGTCAAACGAGACATGTCGAAGGGGCGGGACCCTGCTCTTCCGCCTGCCATTCAGAGGTTCTGCCGCCATGCGTTCTTCCCGCTGTGTGCTTCTGAGAAAATACCGGATAAAAAATGCAAAAAAATCCTTGCTTTTTGGTTCTGTCCCTGTTAAAATAAAGGTCTGTACGGTGGGACGATTGGTTCCGCCAATATCTGCGTATGCCAAAGGAGGTGTTTGGTTTGCCGAATATTAAGTCTGCCAAGAAGCGCGTTCTGATCGGGAAGGCGAGAAATGCGCGCAACAAGGCCACCAAGTCCGAGCTGAAGACTGCTATCAAGAAGTTCGAGGCCGCTGTTGCAGAGGGCAATCGCACCGAGACCGATGGCGCTTATAAGGTTGCGGTGAAAAAAGTCGATCAGGCTGTGGCGAAGGGCGTGCTGCATAAGAACGCCGCCGCTCACAAGAAGAGCGCCATGACGCTGAAGCTCAATCGGATCGGTTAAGTCCGGCGGCGGGGGAACAGAGGGTTCTCCGTGTGCGGGACAGAGGGCCCCAATGGAGGGCGTTTTGACGATTGATTTCCCCTGTTCCCGTCAGGCCAAAAGGGCATCCGTCTGGGTGTCCTTTTTGTTTTATTCGGATTCTGCTCCAGGCACCGGCTTTGGAGCGCGGAAGGCAGAATGAATAGGAGGCGTTTCCCATGCCTATCTTCGATACCCACGCCCATTACGATTCCAACAGCTTCCTGGCCGACCGGAACGAGGTGCTTTCCGCCCTGCCCGCTGCCGGAGTGGGGCTGGTGGTGGACCCTGGCTGTGAGCTGGAGAGTTCCCGGATGGCTGTTTCCCTGGCGGAGAAGTATTCCCACGTTTATGCCGCCGCAGGCATCCACCCTTCCGACTGCGCGGGGACCGGCGAGGCGGAATACCAGGCTCTCCGGGAGCTGTGCGGCCATGAAAAAGTAGTGGCCGTGGGCGAAATTGGTCTGGACTACTATTGGAAGGACAATCCCCCCAGGGCCGTTCAGCAGGAGGTGTTCCGCTGTCAGTTGGAGCTGGCGCTGGAACTGGACCTGCCAGTGATCGTCCATGACCG
>CAOJHG010000346.1 GCA_948435975.1 uncultured Oscillibacter sp.
AGGGACCCCGGTTTGGGCCTCCGCGCACTCCATGCCCAGGGCGTCACCGGAAAGGGCGTGGGCATTGCCATCATCGACCAGGCCCTGCTGGTAGAGCACCAGGAGTATGGGGACCGGCTCCGGCTCTACCAAGAGTACCACACCGCCGCCCAGGATAACGCCTCTATGCACGGTCCGGCGGTAGCCTCCATCGCGCTGGGACAAACAGTGGGCGCTGCCCCAGAGGCCCTGCTGTACTTCATCGCCGACGATGTGGGGACCGGCTCCGGCGCAAATTTCACCAAAGATTTGACCTACTACGCGGAGGACATAGACCGCCTGACGGCCCTGAACAAGACCCTGCCGGAAGATGAAAAGATTCGGGTAATCTCCATGTCAATAGGCTGGATGCCGGACACACCGGGGGCAGAGACCATGGACGCCGCTATCGCACGTGCCCGGGAGTCAGGTATCGCCATCGTCTGCGTCAACAGCCGGGACCCGCTGCTGGAGCCCTGGATCGGCATGGGACGGACGCCCTATGGGGACCCCAACACCCTGGAGGACTGCCGGCCCGGTCTCTTCTGGGAGGAGAGCCTATACAACGGGGAATACCGGGGCGGCGACGGCTCGCTTCTGCTGGCGCCTATGGACCGGCGTACCGTGGCTTCTCCGGCGGGTCCAGACCAATACGCCCATTTTGCCTCCGGCGGTATGAGCTGGGCAGTTCCCTGGGTGGCGGGACTGTATGCGCTGGCCTGTCAGGTAAAGCCGGATGTGACCTTTGAGGAATTCAACAAGGCCGCCCAAGCTACGGCCAGACCCCTTTCCATCACCCGGGACGGGACGGAATATCCCTACGGCCGGGCGGCAGACCCCCAGGCCCTTCTGGAAGCGCTGGCAGCGTCTCCCGCACCCGCAGCAGCTCCCGAATGATTTCGTTGGACACAAGGAAGCCCTCTGGAGTCAGCCGCCAGCGGCCCGCGGAGTACAAGGCGTAGCCCGCATCCCGGCACCTCTCCAGGAATGGGGCGAAGGGCGCGAAGGACCGGCCAAAGCGCTCCTGGTACGCCGCAGGGTCCAACCCCTGAACAAGCCGCAGGCCCAGCATCAGCCACTCTTCTTCCCGGTCCCGCAGGGTCATGGTCTGGCGTTCGGAAACGGTTTCGTCACCGCTCAGGAAGGCGTCCAGGTCCCGGCTCCAGGCATACCGCACGCCGCCGAAGTCCGAGTGGGCGCCAGGTCCCAGGCCTGCGTATTCCCCTAATGTCCAATATTTCAGGTTGTGCCGGGACTCCCTGCCTGGGCGGGCAAAGTTGGAGATCTCATATTGCTGAATGCCGCGTTTCGCCAGGAAAGATACGGTCTCCAGGTACATATCCGCCTGGACCCCGTCTCCGGGCAGGGTATGCCGGCGGTCATAGAGCGGGGTGTTTTTCTCCGCTTTCAGGCCATAGCAGGAGAGGTGGTCAGGAGCGAGGGAAACGGCTTCCTCCAGGTTTTTCCTCCAGCGGGAGAGGGTCTGGCCGGGGAGTCCGTAAATCAGGTCAAGAGAAAGGTTGTCGAAGCCTGCCCGCCGGACAGTCTCCACAGAAGCGCGGACCTGGGATAGTGTGTGGATGCGGCCCAGCATTGCCAGTTCCCTGTCGCTGGCGGACTGCATCCCCAGAGAGACGCGGTTGAATCCCGCCCGGCGGAGCTGCGTCAGGGCGGCCAGGTCTCCGGCGGAATCGGGGTTGGCCTCCAGAGTGATTTCCGCGTCCGGTGAAACGAAGCAGCGGCGGAACACGGCCTCCAGAATGCTTTCCAGGCGCTCTGGCCCCAGATAGCTTGGAGTGCCGCCGCCAAAATAGATGGTGTCTGCCGTATAACCGTCCGCGGGCAGGATCTCGAGCCTCCGGCGGAGCGCGGCGGTATAGGCGTCCATCTGGTCCTCCCGGCGGGCAAGGGAGTAGAAGTCGCAGTAGATGCACTTTTGCTTGCAGAAGGGGATGTGAAGATAGATGCCCAGAGACTTTCCAGCGTTCATGGCAGGCTCCTTTTCGTTGGCGTTTTTTTCAGTGTACGCCAAATTCCCTTATTTTTCAACCGCACATATTTTCCCCGCCTCTGGACATGCTAACCCATAGGTGAAGCAGGGCCGCGAGGCTCTTTATAAAACGTTCCACCGGAAAAGAGGCGTTTGCGCAACATGGATATGTCTCCCAAGGAGTACCAAGATTATGTGAAGCGGCAATCTAAAAAATCCCCCATTCTCAAAGATATGGCGTTTGCTTTCGTCATCGGCGGGCTGATTTGTGTGCTGGGCCAGCTCATTATGAACGGCTGGAGCGCGGCGGGTCTGGGGAAGGAGGATGCAGGCACCGCCACTTCCTGTACGCTGGTGCTGCTCTCCGCCCTGCTGACGGGGCTGAACCTCTATAACAAAATTGCCCGTTACGGCGGCGCAGGTACGCTGGTCCCCATTACTGGCTTCGCCAACGCGGTGGTATCTCCGGCCATCGACTTCAAAAGCGAGGGGTTTGTGACTGGTATGGCGGCAAAAATGTTTACCGTGGCCGGGCCGGTGATTGTCTTCGGCGTGTCCGCCAGCGTACTTTATGGAATCGTTCTGGCAGTCATGCAGATGCTCTGACAGCGTATGCCAGAAAAGAAACCGCTTTCGGTGTGTGTACCGAAGGCGGTTTCACTATTGAGTGTCTGTTTGTTAAACGAAGAGCGCGTTGAAGGACTCCACAGCATCCTTTGCTCCGTCGCCCACTGCCATCATCACGTAATTGCCATTGCTGACGATGCGGGAATTTTCCTCCCAGCCGCGGATGGTCTCAGGATACCACGCGCCG
>CAOJHG010000347.1 GCA_948435975.1 uncultured Oscillibacter sp.
AATGTCAATGACGAATATTCCCACACCATTATGCTCGAATTCTGAAAATGCCTGCACCGCGATGTCTGCGCCAGCATAGACGAGTGGGTCTCCTTTATGGACTACCGAACGGACGACCTGGTGGAGAAAAAGAAGCGGCTGGTCCAGGACCTTGCGAAATTGAGCAGGCTGATTTCGGAGAGGGAGGAGTTGTTTGGAAACGACCGGTGCTTTCTCTGAGGACCGAAATTTTGGGACGGTCCATCCGGTCTGCTTCGCAGGAGCAGGGAAAATCTTCTGAAAAATGAAAAAGACTCTCGACCTGCCTGCCATTTTGTGGTATACTTGGAACCATCCTCTATAACAGAAAGGAAACAAGGGCTTATGTGGGCGGAACACAGCGTATTTTACCAGATCTATCCTCTGGGCTTCTGCGGCGCACCCCAGGAAAACGACGGCGTACTAGCCAGCCGCATCGGGAAGATTGCTGGTTGGGCGGACCATATCCAGCGTTTGGGGGCGAACGCAGTCTATCTCTCCCCAATCTTTGAAAGCGACCGCCATGGCTACGACACCCGGGATTACCGGAAAATTGACTGCCGCTTGGGGTCCAACGAGGACTTCGCGCAGGTCTGCCGGACGCTTCATGACCACGGTATCCGGGTGGTGCTGGATGGCGTGTTCAACCATGTGGGTCGAGGCTTCTGGGCGTTCCAGGACGTGCGGGAGAAGAAATGGGACTCCCCATACAAGGACTGGTTCCACATCAACTTCGACGGCAATTCCTCTTATAACGACGGCTTCTGGTATGAGGGCTGGGAGGGGCATTATGAGCTGGTGAAGCTGAATCTCCACAACCCCGCCGTAGTGGAATACCTGCTGGATTGTGTGCGCTTCTGGGTGGAGGAATTTGACATCGACGGCCTGCGCCTGGACGTGGCCTACTGCCTCTCCAAAGATTTCCTGGCCCGCCTGCGGCAGTTCACCGACGGATTGAAGCCGGAATTCTTTCTGGTAGGGGAGACGCTTCATGGTGATTACAACCAGTGGGTAGGGGATCAGCTCCTCCATAGCTGCACGAACTATGAGTGCTATAAGGGCCTTTACTCCAGCCTCAATTCCATGAACCTTTTTGAGATCGTCCATAGTCTCAAGCGGCAGTTCGGCCCGGAACAGTGGACGCTGTATAAGGGGAAACACCTGCTTTGTGGACAATCACGACGTGACCCGGGCGGCCAGCATCCTGCAAAACCCGCGGCACCTGCCTCTAATCTATGGTCTGCTGTTTGGTATGCCGGGAATCCCCTGCATATACTACGGAAGCGAATGGGGCGCCCTTGGCGAAAAGGCCCGGGGCAGCGACGACGCCCTGCGGCCCAGCTTCGCCCAGCCGGAGTGGACAGGCCTGACAGACCAGATTGCCGCCATGGCAAAGGCCCATCAGGAGAGCGAGGCGTTGTGCATGGGTGATTTCAAGGATTTGGTGCTGACCAACCGCCAGACCGTCTTTCAGCGCCGGACAGACCGGGAACGGGTGCTGGTGGCGGTTAACGCAGATGAGGTCCCCTATACGGCTCATTTCGACGCAGGCTGCGGCCAGGCAGTGGACCTCTTGACCGGAGAGCGTCACGACTTCGGCGGCGGAAGCGAGCTGCCGCCCTACAGCGTATCCTTCTGGCGGTGCGAACGGTAGCGCAGTTTCCCGGAAAAATCCGGATTCTATAAAAAATGGAGGTTTCGATGATGCGGGAACAGGTTATTCAGAAGATTGAAGAAGAGAAAATCATCGCAATTGTCCGAGGTGTGGGGCCAGAGCAGTGTATGAAGGTAGCAGACGCGCTCTATGCTGGCGGCATCCGGCTGATGGAGGTCACTTACGACCAGAAAAACCCGGCTTCTTTCCAGGCTACCGCCAGCGCCATCGAGGCCATCGGCAAGGCGTATGAAGGCCGGATGCTGGTGGGCGCAGGCACGGTCACAACGCCGGAGCTGGTAGAGCTGACGGCGAAGGCTGGCGGAAAGTATATCATCTCCCCTGATGTGAATGTGGACGTTATCCGCCGGACCAGGGAACTGGGGCTGGTTTCTCTGCCGGGAGCCCTGACGCCAACAGAGGTCATGACGGCGCACCGGGCGGGCGCAGACTTTGTGAAGATTTTTCCAGTAGGCGAGCTTGGCGTTGGCTATGTGAAGGCGGTCCGTGCGCCTATCAGTCATGTAAAGCTGTTGGCCGTGGGCGGCGTGAACGAGAATAATGTAGCGGACTTCCTCAAGGCGGGTATGGTCGGCGCTGGCATCGGCGGCAATCTGGCGAATAAAAAATGGATTGAGGCCGGAGAGTTCGGCAAGATTACCGAAACCGCCCGGAAACTCGTTGAAGCTGTCAAAAGCGTGTGAGGAAAACCAGCGAAAACACTCTGCCGCAAGCTGTGTAAAGGACTTCACATACGGAGAATTCTCCTGAAAAAATAAGCGAAAACAGAAAGGACTTGATTGCTATGAAGAGAATCATCACCTTCGGCGAGATTATGATGCGTCTGAACCCAGAAGGCTACCTCCGTTTTGTCCAGGCGGATACCTTTGAGGCCACCTATGCAGGCGGAGAAGCAAATGTGGCGGTTTCCCTGTGCAACTATGGCATGGACGCCGCTTTTGTGACAAAGGTTCCCGCCCACGAGATCGGTCAGTGCGCGGTGAATGAGCTGCGGCGCTACGGTGTAGATACCCATTTGATTGCCCGCGGCGGCGACCGTCTGGGCCTCTACTTCGTGGAGAAAGGCGCCTCCCAGCGGGCCAGCAAGGTGATTTACGACCGGGCGGGTTCTGCCATTGCCAAGGCGTC
>CAOJHG010000348.1 GCA_948435975.1 uncultured Oscillibacter sp.
ACTGAGCCAGCTGCTGCCTCAATCGTCCATTCCTGCGTTGGAGGGCGTGTATGTCCGTTTTTCTGGCGGACGCTGCAACCTGACAGCCACCGATCTGTCCACCTGGCTGACAGTGGAAATCACCGCCCAGGGAGATGACTTCGCCTTTGTACTCACGCAGGCAAAGAGAATTGCCAAAGCCTGCCGCCGTTCCAGCGGAGAAATGTCGCTTGAACTGGCAGAAACCGGCGAGGGCCGCAGGCGGCAGCTCCGCCTGCGCCTGTGCTGCGGGGCCCGGACCGGCGAGTTTGACGCCCTTTTCCCAAAGGACTATCCGGAGCGGCCAGAGGTGGAGGCGGACCACACGTTCACAGTCAACGCGGCCTATCTCTCGGCCCGGATCGGACGTGTGAGCTATCCTGTGCGCTATCCTATGGAGAATGTCAGCACACAGCGCACCAGCGTCCAGTTCTGCGGCAGCCACATATTTTCTCTGGATGGCTGCCGGCTGGCCTGGGACACGGATGAGGCGGTGAATTTCCCGGAGGACTTCCTGGTTTCCGCCGCGCCGCTGGCGTATCTGAAAGCGTTCGGAGAGCAGGATGTGGCGGTTCGGCTGGGAAAACGCCTCCTGGAGATAACAGGCGGCGCCCTATGCCTCCGGCTCCGACGCGAGCTGGCCGTGCCGTTCCAGCTGCACGACGCTATTCCCGCTTGCTTTGAGACCGAAATCTGCATATCGCCCAAAAAGTTTCTGGAGGAACTGGATTACCTGGAGAAAATTGTGCCTGCCAGTAAAGTGCGCGCCCTCCGTTTCTGCGGTGGGAGGCTTCTGGTGGAGGCCAATGGCTGCCGGTGCAGTACAGAAATCCAGGTGGAGGGGGTCAGCCATATAGAGATCGGCCTGCACCGCTCCCATTTGATAGAGGCCCTTCGGCAATTCAAGACAGAGCCCCGCGTAAGGATGAAGCTCAACAGCGCCATCTCCCCCGTTATTTTAGAGGCGGATGGGCGCAATGACCGCGCCATGATCCTGCCGGTGCGGTTGAAGGCCCCGGCAGCTGCGTAAAAATCAGAAAAACGCATACAAAAAAATACAAAGGAGAGCACATCATGAAAACCATCTATATTCCCAGCGGAGAAACCGTCTGCTATGAGAACCTGATAACCGGCCGCATTGTGGTGAAGGGATGCCTGAAGGTTCTGGGCGATATCAAGGCAAAATCCATCAGCGGTGATGGCGTCATCTACGCCGGGTCCGTCTCGGCGGACGATATCCGCGTGGATGATCTGGAGACCGCCTCCGTAACCTGCCGCCGCCTGCTGGCCAAGCGTGTGCAGACGCCCCAGCTCATTGCTTCGGAGAGCGCCGCCGTATCCTGTTACTTGGCCGCATCCTACGTGGAGACCGGCAGGCTGACCGTGGCGGCCAGTGAAATCTGCGAGGCAAAGGCGGATGAGATCATCTATCTGACGCCCAAAAAGCGGAGCCTGTTCCGGCTGCTGCTGGCGTCGGCGCTGCACTCCCTGTGGACACATCTGACGGTCCCCGCCGCGCGGGGCAAGCCCGTGGATGCTGTGCCCGCGGCGGAGCCGCAGGACGCCCCTGCCGGAGAGAGCGAGGAAACCAAGGATGATGAGCTGGCCCGCCTTGTGGCGGTGTTCAAGCTGCTGCGCGACTCCGGCTACACCCTGAAAATCCTCCCCGGTACGCCGGAAGAGAACGCGCCCCGGTTCGGCGCCGGCTGTCATGGCAAGGCTGCGTAGGCTGGGGGTCCCCTGTCCGCTCTGCGGCAGGGAGCTCACCAGCTGGGATGACCGGGCCAGCCGCGCGCTGGGATATCTGACGTACCAGGTATGCGAGGCGTGCCTGTGTGAGGAATATGGCAAAACCCAGGCGGAGCTGCGGGACATTCTGGAGGACTTTTTCGGAATGCGGCCCTGCAAGGGGATATAGCCATGGCCGAGCTGAACGAATTGACGAAGCGGCTGCTGTCGGAGGGATGGAGGCCGGAGGACACGCCGCCAGGAACGAAGGAATACTTTTGGTTCTATGGCGGCTGGACATATACTTCGGAAGCTCTTACTGCGCTGACATTTGAGACGCCATGCAGTTTGCTGGTGAAAGGCAGCCGTTTTAGAAATGGCGATATGGCCTTCCAGGGAATCCACTGGCAGCCGGAAAATGATAACCCGGTGGTCTGCTGTCCCCGGTTTGACCTTGATTTCTGTCCTATGCGGCATCCCATGCTGTGGGGTAATTTCTACGACAGCAGCAGCGGGAGCGTCAGGCAATGCGCCTGTCATCAGACGAAGCGGCCCTACACCTACGAGGGCAGCCTGGATGAAGCGCATGACAGGGTATGGGCCGAGTCTGAAGAACTCTGGAAAATCTTTCAGGCAAAGCACAAGGGCCGCGTCTGCAAGCAGCACTGCCGCTATGACCGGACGGCAAAAAAATGGCACGCCGGATATAATCCGATTGAATGTGCCGATGGCTGTGGCCGCGCCTGCCGCTATTGCCCGGTTCTGGATAAAGAGCTGGATACCCGGCGAGGCAATGTCTTTTTCGATGTAAAAGAAACCCATATCATCAAGGGCGACTGGCTGTTTCCGGACAAGGAAGTGACCACCATTCGCAAAGGGATCAAAGTGCTTGACAGAACTGCCCCCCTGACGCTCTGCGAGGCAATCGTGCGGTACGCGAAGCATCACGTTATCAGCAGCTTCATGTTGAACCACCACCACGAGCTGTATTTTGACAAGTCCCTGCGGTATGAGCTGATAAATTTCCGCGCACAGCGGCAGAATACCCGGGATATCATGCAGGACCTGGCG
>CAOJHG010000349.1 GCA_948435975.1 uncultured Oscillibacter sp.
GCTTCCCCCGGGACGGCCGTTTCATCGAGGAAATCGGCACGTACAATCCCTGCGTTTCCCCCGCGGCAATCAAGATCGACACGGAGCGGGCCCAGGCTTGGATCAAGTCCGGCGCACAGCCCACGGATACCGTCAGAGCTCTGCTGAAAAAAGTGGAAGTCCTCTGATCCGGAGGGCGGCACATGAAGGACTTGCTGCTCTATATTGCCAGAAATCTGGTGGACAACCCCGACGCGGTCTCTGTGACGGAGGTGCCGGGGAGCCAAGAGTTGACGCTGGAGCTGCGGGTAGCCCCTGACGACATGGGAAAGGTTATTGGACGGCAGGGACGGATTGCCAAGGAGATCCGTACTGTAGTCCGTTCCTATGCCCAGCGGATGGGCGTCAAGGTTTCGGTGGACATTATAGACTGAAAAAGGACCTCTGCCAGGGGCGGAGTTCATGAGACAGAAACCGGAAAGCCAGACGGCGCGGGGGTACTTCCATGCGCCGTCTGGTTTTTTGCGGCGCAGGACGCGTCCCCTTATGAAAAAACAGGAACGGCAAGGCTGTCGTTCCTGCTTGCTTTATGGGGCTTTGGGCGCTTTTGTACAGGCGCACACTTACAGCTTTGTGTTGACGTAATCCAGAAAGCGGAAGGTTAGGCCGTTCTCTGTCATGGGTTCGCTGGACTGCTCCAATTTCCACCCAGGGAGCTTGTCCAGATTGGGAAAGAAGGTGTCGGCGTCGTCCACCTGGGCCTCTACCCGCGTAAGGTAGACCCGGTGACATTGAGGCAGCAGGGCCGCGTACACACTGCCGCCGCCGACGACCCACAAATCGTCCGCCTTGGTGTCCCCGGCCAGAGACAGGGCGGCCTTTGGGCTGGAAACGATTTCTGCCTGGCCCACAGATAAATCCGTGTTGTTGCTGATGACGATGTTGCGTCGTTTCGGCAGAGGCTTGCCGCCGGGGAAGCTGGCCAGGGTCCGGCGTCCCATGATGATGGTGCCGTTCAGAGTCAGGGTGCGGAAACGGGTCATGTCTGCGGGGAGGTCGAAGAGCAGCCGCTCCTCCCGGCCGATGGCCCAGTGCTGGTCGGTGATGACGATGGCGTTCATTGGCGAATCTCCTTCTTTTGCATGTTAAATGGCGACAGGGATGGCGTCTTCAAAGGGGGCGGGGGTGTAGCCCTCCAGATGGAAGCTGTCCGGGGTGAAGGCATAGAAATCCGTAACGTCAGGGTCTGCAAAAAACTGCGGCGCAGGCGAGGCCGGGTGCTGCAGCATCCGTTCCACGATGGGAACATGCCGGTCATAGATGTGGGCGTCGGCGATGACATGGACCAGCTCTCCAGGGACCAGACCGCAGCTCTGAGCGAACATGTGGACCAGGACGGCATACTGCACCACGTTCCAGTTGTTGGCGGTGAGCATGTCCTGACTGCGCTGGTTCAGGATGGCATTCAGAACATTTCCGGAGACGTTGAAGGTCATGGAGTAGGCGCAGGGGTAGAGGCGCATTTCGTGAAGGTCCTGAAAGTTGTAAAGATTGGTCAGGATGCGCCGGGAAGCGGGATTGTGGGTCAGGTCGAACAGCACCCGGTCCACTTGGTCCATGTCGCCCTCGGGGTAGTGATGCTTCACGCCGAGCTGATAGCCGTAGGCCTTGCCGATAGAGCCGCTTTCGTCAGCCCAGGCGTCCCAGATATGCGCCTCGAGATCATGGATGTTGTTGGACTTCTTCTGCCAAATCCAAAGGAGCTCCTTTACCGCTGTCTTCCAATAGGTGCGGCGGAGTGTGAGGATGGGGAATTCCGTCTGGAGGTCGTAGCGGTTCACAAGGCCGAATTTTTTGACGGTATGGGCGGGGGTCCCGTCTTCCCAGCGGGGACGGACCTCCTGGCCGGTATCCCAGACGCCGCTGGTCAGGATGTCCCGGCAGTTTTGAAGAAAGAGCTGGTCAGCGTGGCTCATGGAAAACCGCCTCCATTTGCAAGTTTACTCCAATGTACTATATCAAATTTTTGAGACGCTGTATAGCACTGATTTTCATGGAAATGCACGATTTTTTCGCCTGTTTCTCTAAAGATTGCACAAAAAATCTGGTAGATTTGTTGGAAATCTTCCTGGAGCTGGAATGTATAAAGGGCGGTTTCGCCAGACCGCTGCATTACCTGCTGTTACTATCAGCACTCATAAACGAGGGTTGAATGTCATTCGCATTGGTGGTATACTTGGCTCGTGATCAATCGGGATGGTTATGGGAGAGAAGATGAGATGTATGAGATAATCTCATATGTTGGGGTTGGAGAAATTCGTTTTGGCATGAAATGCGATGAAGTATGCGGCCTGTTGTGCGAGGATTACAGGCGCATTGATCATGTATATACTGCTGTGAAAAACTGGGATTTGCGTTAAGAGGAGCTTGTGAAAAAGAGGAGAGGGGGCGGTGCTATGCCCGAGGCCAGAAAACGGGGATACCTGAACGAGAATTTCCGTCTGTTCCGCCTCCGGGACAGCCGAGCCCAAAAGCTGGATTACCACTACCACGAGTTTGACAAGATCATCCTTCTTCTGGGCGGCAGGGTCACATATCTGGTAGAGGGCGTGACGTATTTTTTACAGCCATGGGATTTGCTTCTGGTGCCGCGCAGCTTGATTCACCGCCCTATCATCGACCCGTCGGAGCCTTATGAGCGGGTGGTGATCTGGCTGGGGCGGGACTGGCTGGCCTCCCGGAGCGACCCCGGCGAGGCCCTGGACGCCTGCTTTGATGCCGCCCACCGCCGGGGGTTTCATCTTCTTCGGACCGGGCCGGAGCGGCGGCT
>CAOJHG010000350.1 GCA_948435975.1 uncultured Oscillibacter sp.
AGAACTTGTAGCCCTTGGTATAGTCGAATTTCTCCACAGCTTTGATAAGACCCAGGTTGCCCTCTTGAATCAGGTCCAGGAACAGCATTCCCCGGCCTACATAGCGCTTGGCAATAGAAACCACCAGACGCAGGTTGGCTTCTGCCAGCTTCTGCTTTGCCTTCTCGCCAGAGCGGTAATCCTTTTTCAGAGCGGCTTCTTCTTCCGGCGTAAAGACTGGTTCCACGAATACTGCTTCCTGGAGGACCTCCATAAGCAACCACAGGACCTGCTGGAGAGCCTCTACAGAAAGTCCCGTTTTCTCTGCGGCCTCTGCAAAGGAGAGCGGTGGAGCGGGCATCCTTTCCTCAACAGAAGGGGAGAAGGAGGACGCCGGCTCCTGCGTGATTTTTACGATTCGCTGGACAGGTTCCTGCAAGCTCTTCCGCGTCTTCTCTGGCGAAAGGCTGGTCTTTTCGGCGATTTCAGCCAGCGTAGGGGTGTGGTCCAAGTTTCCGCAGGAGAGCTGGTAAATGGCATAAACCGCTTCCCGTGCAGGGGCTTCCGGTGCTGCCGCGTCCTGGATGATGCGCATGATTCGCCGCGCCCGGCTGACAGTGAGATTCATTTTCTCTGCGATACCGGCAAAGGAAGGAGCCTCCTCCGGCGTCTCCGCAAGCTGACGGAGGGCATATACCGCTTGGTCAAGGACCTTGTGGGTCTCCCGGATCTGCTTCAGTTCAGCCATCCTCTGGGATGCTTCGTTTCCGGCAGACATTGCTTGGGCCAGGGTAACTTCTTCATCCGGTGTCAGCAGTGAGACCTTGCCGATCTCCTTCAAATACATCCGAACGGGGTCGTCTATGGAGAAGCTGTTCACCAGGGTGTTAGGGTCTACCAGCTCTTCTTCCTCCGCCTGGGCGATTTCCGCGGCAGAGGGACCGTCTTCCGGCAGCTCGGGCAGGAGGTCTTCCGTGCTGATGTCGATGTTCAGCGCCTCCAGGGAATCATAGAGCTGATCCATCTGGTCACTCTCCAGATTCAGGTCATCGATGACTTCCATAAGCTCTGCCGACTCCAGCTTCCGCTTATCCTCCGGCTTTTTCATGGTTTTGCCCAGCAGCTCCCGAAGCTTTTCACTGTGTATCAGCCAAGCGGCGGCAGGCAGGGCTGCGACCTGTTTATCATCCAGGCGGGGAACGTCCGTCTTTTTGGATTCGTCGCCGGCGGGTCCCGTGTCTCCGGTGGTTCCGCCGCCCTGGGCCTCTTTCGCCTCGGCGGCGGCAAGGATGATATCCGCCTGCTGTTCCAATTCCTTAGAGGTCAATTCCTGTTTTTTAGACATTCCGCTTTTCTCCCTTTTTATCTTTTTTTGTCTTTGCTTTTTCAGTTGCCGCCAGCAGGGGGTCCAGGCCGCTGCCGCTTCGCTTCTGGGCCTCCGCCTGTATGATGCGTATGTAGTCCGCCAGCGCCTGCCCGCTGTTCTTTGCTGATTCTGGCGCCTGGCAGACGGAGGTGACGTGGCTCATTTCTTCGGGGGACAGCTCTCCTGTCAGTGCGGCAAGGCTCACGCTGCGGCCAGACGCTCTAGCCTGCCACAGAAGGGAAAAGACCCTTCCCAGGAGCGGGGAGGAGAACTGCTCCGCTGTCAAGGGTGCTTCTTGAGGAAAGAGACTGTCGTCCAAAAGCAGGAGCCGCAGGACCCCTTCTTCTGCCCGTGCGGAACGGACATTCTCATACCGCAGCGTCCGCTCCTGGGGCTGTAGCTGGGCGGCGGGGTTTAAGTTCCGGCGGAGTTCTGCCCGGTCTTCCTTGCGGCTTAGCTGTTTCCTGGCCCGCTGGACCTCCAGCAGCATAGCTTCTGTTGTAATGTGTGCGGCTTCGGCAGCGCGGGCGGCGTAAATTTCCCGTTCCACTGCGCCAGACAGGGCCGCCAGTAAAGCGCTGACCTCCTGGCTGTACGCTACACGGGCCTCGTCGCTCTCCAGGTCATACTTTCCGGCAATCTGGGCCATGCGGAATTCGATGCCGTTCTCACTGCCGCTGAGGAGCCGTTCAAACGCGCCGGGACCATGGAATTTGATGAAGTCATCCGCGTCCTGCTTGACCAGCTCGCCATCCTCAGTCCGCCGCCGGGGAAGCTGGAGGACCTTTACAGAAAACTCACTCCCGTTCAAAAGCTGGAGTGCCCGTTCAGTAGCAATTTTCCCGGCGTTGTCGTTGTCATAGCAGAGAACCAGCTCTTTGGTGAACTTGGAAAGAAGGCGGATCTGCTCTGCTGTCAGGGCGGTGCCCATAGAGGCAACAGCGTTGTCAAAACCGGCTTGGTGAAGGGTGACGATATCCAGGTTGCCTTCGCAGAGGATGATGTTAGGCCGCTTGCTCTTTTTTGCCAGGTTCAGGCCGTAGAGGACCCGCCGCTTGCTGTAGACTGGGGTCTCTGAGGAATTCATATATTTCGGCTCCGACTTGTCCAGAACCCGGCTTCCGAAGGCCACCACATCCCCCCGGGTATCGATGACCGGCAGCATGAGGCGGTTTCGGAATTTGTCGTACAGCCCGCCGTTTTTGTTCTGCACCACCAGCCCCGCGTCCAAAAGTTCCGATTTGGTATACCCTTTTTTCAGCATGGCATTCAAAAGAACGTCCCATGCGTCCAAAGAGGCCCCCATGCCGAACTTGACCGCGGTTGCCCGGCGAATCCGGCGGCGTTCCAGGTAATCCTGTACCGCGCGGCCCTCCGGCTGCTGAAGGAGCTGATGGTAGAAGCGGGCGGCGTCCCGGTTCAGCTCCAGGAGTCTGGCCCGG
>CAOJHG010000351.1 GCA_948435975.1 uncultured Oscillibacter sp.
ACAGCCGCCATCCCCGCCTGGCTTGCCCAAAAGCACCCGGACATCCTCTCCCAATCCGAGACCGGCCAGCCCCGCTCCTTCGGCGGCCGCCATGTAGTCTGCTACAACAGCCCCCACTTATACGAGTATGCCGGCAAGATCATCCGCGCCCAAGCCAGGCATTATCAAAACGAGCGCCAGATTACCGCCTGGCAGGTAGACAACGAAATCGGCCACGAAGGCAGTGACCTCTGCTGGTGTCCCCGCTGCCGCGCCGCTTTCCAGAACGATCTTCGCCAAAAATTCCACGGCAGCATCGACGCCCTGAACGAAACCTATGGTACAACGTTCTGGTCGCAGGAATACAACTGTTTTGAGGAAATCCCCCTCCCCGCCCCCACGATTACCACTCATAACCCCGCCCTCCGTCTGGACTGGGAGCGGTTCCGCGCCAAGACTCTTTCAAACTTCATCGCCTTTCAGACCCGCCTCCTGAAGTCCATCATCCCCGGCGCGGCGATACTCCACGACTTCCCCGGCGGCGGACTGGACAAGCACGCGGACTTTGCCGAAACCCCCCGCCCCCTGGCCTTGCCCGCCTTTATACCCTCCCCTGTTTGGGGTGGGCAAAAGTACCCCCTTCCCCCCCACGAGATTGCCTTCAGCCTGGACTACATCCGCGGCCTGAAGCAGCAGAACTTCTGGATCACGGAAGCCATCATGGGCGCCCAAGGCCACGACGTCACCGGCTACCTCCCCCGCCCCAGTCAAGCGAAGCTGTGGTCCTTCCAAGCCATGGCCCACGGCTGTGAGTCTCTCTTATATTTCCGCTATCGCGGGGCCGTGAAAGGCGCGGAGCAGTTCTGTTACGGCATCCTGGACGCAGACAACCGAAAGGGCCGGAAGTTTCAGGAGGTTCAGAGCTTTTTCCAAGACATCCGCCAGTACGAGGCGCCTCTGACCACCCCCATCCAAAGCCGGGTGGCCATCGTCTACAGCTATGACTCCCTGGCCTCCTTCCGCATCCAGCGTCAAAGCGCCCTTCTGGACTGCCATGCGGAAATGAAGAAGTTGTATAAGGTCTTCTATGACGAAAACATCTCCACAGACGTCATTCCCGACACAGCGGACCTCACTCCCTATCAAGTAATTCTTCTGCCCCAGATGGCGATTATCAGCCCCGCGCTCCTCCCCCGCCTGAAAGCGTTTGTGAAAGCCGGCGGCACATTGGTTCTGACCTACCGCACCGCCGTGAAGGATTCCAATAACAACCTGGTTTTCAACGCTCCTCTCCCCCTGGACCTCCAAGATCTGACTGGAGTTACCG
This sequence comes from uncultured Oscillibacter sp., assembly GCA_948435975.1. Taxonomy (GTDB): domain Bacteria; phylum Bacillota; class Clostridia; order Oscillospirales; family Oscillospiraceae; genus Oscillibacter. The sequence goes on from CAOJHG010000351.1 coordinate 1,307, forward strand.
TCACAGAAACGGAAAGCCTCCAGGACCGGAACGCCTTCCCCATCGCTGGAGAGGGTCAAACAGGCAACGGCGGCATTTTCCGCGACATGCTGACTCCGGACGGCAGCGCGGAAGTCCTCCGCCATTATGCCGATTCCTTCTATGAGGACTTCGCCGCCGTCACCCGAAAGCGTCACGAGACCGGAGGAACGGTCTACTATTTCGGCTGCGCCCTGGACGACGGCACCACCGCCGCTCTCCTGCAAGCCATAATAAAAGAGAACGGCATTTTTTCCATTCCCTCTCCCCCCGGCGTCGAGATTGTAGACCGCGGCGGCGGGCAAAAGATTCGCATCTACCTCAACCACACCGCCAAAGAGGTCACTGCGGGCGCCGTCACTCTCCCCCCATACGGCTGCAAAATCGAGCCTCTCTCATAACGCTGCCAGGACCGGGACCGGGACCGCTGAGGTTCCGGTCTTTTCCTTTTCGTTTCATTTGAGCCGGTGCAGGAGTTTATAAGGATTTCTTGATGAAACGATTGACTTTCCCCTGGCAGTCCAGTATGATAGAGGGCAGTGCAAAAAGGGGTTCCTGAAAAAGAGGAGAGCCCCCATTTTTGCAGCGTACTGTAGAGAAGAGAGGAAACCATATGAAACGAGAACGCTTTCATTCCCGTCTGGGCTTTCTGCTGGTAAGCGCCGGCTGTGCGGTAGGCATCGGAAACGTCTGGAAATTCCCCTATGTCACTGGCGAAAACGGCGGCGGAGTCTTCGTCCTGTTCTACCTGCTGTTTCTTGCCATCATGGGCGTCCCCGTGCTGACCATGGAGCTTGCAGTAGGCCGCGCAAGCCGGAAAAGCGCGGTCCAAGGCTACCAGGCTCTTCAAAAGCCCGGCACAAAATGGCACATCCACGGCTGGTTCTGCGTCGCGGGCTGCTGTCTCCTGATGATGTTCTATACCACGGTCTCCGGCTGGATGCTGGGCTATTTCTTCAAGTTCGCCGGGGGCAGCTTTTCCGGTGTCACAGGCGAAGCCATTGACGCAGTGTTTTTCGACATGCTGGGCAATCCCTGGGAGATGACCGCCTGGATGGTCATCACGGTTCTGGCAGGCTTTTTCGTATGCAGCTTCGGTCTTCAAAAGGGTCTCGAGCGGATCACCAAGGTCATGATGCTGGGCCTGCTGGCTCTGATCGCTGTTCTTGCCGTCCACAGTCTGACCCTTCCCGGCGGACTGGAGGGCGTCAAATTCTACCTTCTCCCCGACTTCGGGCGGGCCATGGAGGCGGGCATCGGCCACGTAATCACCGCCGCCATGAACCAAGCCTTTTTCACCCTGAGTCTCGGCATCGCCGCCATGGAGATTTTCGGCAGCTATATGAGCCGGGATAACACCCTCACCAGCGAGGCGGTGCGCATCTGCGTCCTGGATACCTTTGTGGCTCTGATGGCGGGCCTTATCATTTTCCCGGCCTGCTTTGCCTTCAAC
>CAOJHG010000352.1 GCA_948435975.1 uncultured Oscillibacter sp.
AGATGACCTTCATCGGCGACGGCGACGAGCTGGTGCTGGCCGTCCACAACTCCACGAAGGACCGTCCCGCCCTGGCTCTGGCCTCCGCCGGCAAGATTGGCAACCGCGACGAGTCCGGCTACAACATCGCCTGGTGCATTGGCCTCTCTCCCTACACCGCCCTGCTGAACACCGAGAGCATGTTCGTGGTCTCCAACTGCGACAGCCCCGCCGGCGCCCGTCTCTTCATCCGCTACATCACCGGCGGCGCGGACTGCCAGAGCGGCGGCCTGAAGCCCTTCACCAAGGAAGGCAACTGGCCTCTGCGCGACGACTTCGTGGACGAGAAGAACCCCGCCAAGCTCAACGAGCTGGGCGCCCGGACCAACGATCTGGTCTCCATTTACAACATCTATCCCGACGTGCAGGATATGTGGATGTACTGGCTGAGCCAGAGCCCCAACAAGTAATCATCGCCGCGTTTCACAGCTGCGCCGGGCGGGCGGCCATTGGGCCGCCCGCCCTTTCCTAAGAAGCTGTGTTCACAGATGAGAAACAACCGCAGGCTTCCCGCCTGTGAACGCAGCTTCTGCTTATGTAAGGAGGATTTCCATGGCAAATCCCATTCGGCAAAAAGAGATTGACGAGCGCATCGGCAAAGCCGCCGACAAATTTTGGTCCGCCTTTCAAATGACGGAGAACGGCAAGGTAAAAAGTACGCTGATGCTCTATTCCTTCTGTCTCTGCTGGGTCTTTCTGGTGGTATACGGCCTCTGCTTCGCCCTCTTGAACCCTCTGCTGGACGGGCTGCTCTCCGGGCTGCCGGTGGCTGTTATCAACCTGGTTGAGGCTCTGGTTCCCGCCGCGGCGGGCACGGCGGTGTGCTGCCTGACCTGGCTTCTCCCCGGCGACAAGCGTCTGCTCCCCGTCACCTATCTCTGGTTGACGCTGTTCATGCTGGCCTGCCTGGTCGCGCTGATCATCCTCATGGGCTGGGACTCCGTGCCTCTGGTCCTCCAATTCTTCGGCATGTTCGCCCTGGCTCCCCTGGTTCTGGGCATCAGTTCTTCGTTGATTCTGTACCACAATCGCCGCAGGTGAAACAGTGTTCATCCCACGTCCGCGCTCCGGAGGCCGCGAAACAGCCTGACGGTGGAACTCACAGGCATAGCACGGCACAGGTTACATAACAGCGGGCTTTGCCCACCTTGAAAATCGACGTGCTGATTTTCAAGTGTTTCGACTACATCAATACTGGAAAAAAGGCCCCCTGCCGAAAACCGGCATGGCCTTGGAAAAGGCAGTGAGAATTATGATTGATACCGTATTGTTTGACATGGGCGGAACCTTGGAGGACATTTGTATCGACGAGGAAAGCAAACAGGCCTCCGCTGCGGGTGTTCTCCGGATTCTGGAGGCCCACGGCCATCCCCTGTCCTTGGACATCCCCGCTGCCATACAGGCCTTCGCGGAGGGCTGGGACCGCTACGCCGCCTATCGGGGTCCCACCAATCGGGAACTGAAGCCCGAGGAAATCTGGGGAAACTACGTACTGACGGAGCAGGGGCTGGACTTTGAAACTGTCAAGCCCTTTGCCGAGGAACTGGCTCACATGTGGGAGGTCACCCACTACCACCGTCAGCTCCGCCCCCGGGTGAAGGAGATGCTGGAGGGCTTGAAGGGCCTGGGCATGAAATTGGGCGTCATCAGCAACACCGCCAGCCTCTATCAGGTCTTCCGCGTTCTGGAGGACTACGGCATCCGGGATTATTTCCAGGACGTCACCCTCTCCTCCGTCACGGGCTACCGCAAGCCGGACCCCAACATCTTCCTGGTCTCCCTGAACCAGGTCCGCTCCAGACCGGAGACCTGCGCCTACGTGGGAGACACTTACTCCCGGGACGTCATCGGCCCCCAAAACCTGGGCTTTGGCGCAACCTTCCACATCCACTCCTTCCTCACCCAGTCCCGGGATGGCGACGTGCCCAAGAATATCCGGGCCACCTACACCATTCAGGACATTTACGAGGTCTACACCATCCTCAAAGAACATCAAAACTGAAAGGCGGCAATCATGTTTTCCTTAAATCACTTCAACTTCAACGTCAGCGACCTGGACCGTTCCCTGAGCTTCTACAAGGAGGCCCTGGGCCTGGAGCCCGTCCGCCGGAAAGAGCCGGACAACGGCAGCTTCATCATTGTCTTTCTGGGAGACGGCAAAACAGACTTCCGTCTGGAGCTCACCTGGCTTCGGGACCATCCTCAGAAGTACGATCTGGGCGAGTGTGAATTCCACCTGGCCCTGAAGGCCGAGGATTACGAGGCGGCCTATGCCAAGCACAAGGAGATGGGCTGCATCTGCTTCGAAAATCCCTCCATGGGCATCTATTTCATCAGCGACCCCGACGGCTACTGGATCGAGATCATTCCCTGACAAATAAAGAGGAAGGGCAATCGCCCTTCCTCTTTTCTATGCCTGGATGTGCCGGATTACTGCATGAACGTCCCGTCCATTATCTGGTCGATATAGTTCCCATACTTCTCCTGCACATCGGCGGGTACCAGGTCGCTGAGCTTGCCCACGGAGAGCACGCCGTTCTGCATGGTGCCGAAAATGGTCTCGCCGCCGAAGGTGCCGTTCTCCACGGCCTCCATGCACAGGCCCACCAGACCGGAGTTATCCGTCACCTGGCTGCCGATGATGCACTCGTTCTGACCCAGGAAGTCGCCGGGCTGAGCAATGTCGTAAACCTTCACGGAGCCCGCGGCGGCGTTGGCCTCGTCGATGGCCTGCCG
>CAOJHG010000353.1 GCA_948435975.1 uncultured Oscillibacter sp.
TCCGTTTCATGCGCCGCCTCCTAACCGCAGACGGGGGTCCATCCGCTGGCAGGCCAGGTCCGCCGCCATACCGGCCAGCACTACCCAGAAGGCCAGGATAACCACGATTGCTTGCACGGTGGGATAATCCCGGTTGGAAATAGAAGCTACCAGAATCCGTCCAAGCCCCGGGATCGAGAAGACCTGTTCCACCACAATGCTTCCCGCCACGATTTCCGCCATGGTCTGGGCCAGGAACGCCGTCACTGGAACAAATGCGTTTTTCAGCACATGACGGTAGAGCACAGCGGCGCGGGTATTGCCCCGGGAAATGGCGGTGCGGACATAATCCTTCTGCATTTCTGCCTGAATGGTGCTGCGAAGCATTCGCACAGTCATGGCAATCCTGGGAATCGCCAGGGAGACGGCGGCAAAGAGGAGATAGCGGACCGTCTCCAGAAAACCTGCGCTTGCGTCTGGAAATTCTCCAGGGGTGAACCACTTCAAAAGGATGCCGAAGCACCAGGAAAGAACGATCCCGGTGAAAAACGGCGGGATGGACATACAGAACTGGTTGAAGGCCGTCCAGAATCCATCCAGCGCACCGCCGGAATGCGAAGCCGACCAGAGTCCCGCCGGAATGGAGACCGCCGCAATCAATGCGAAGCTCAGCAGGCTCAGATACAGCGTTACCAGCACTTTGGGGGCAATGAGGTCCCAGACGGGCTGATGGTAGCTGGTAGAGACGCCCAGGTTTCCAGTAAAAAAACCAATCAGCCATTCCAGGTAGCGGGCTGGCAGAGGCCGGTTCAGCCCCAGCTCTTCCCGGAGGGCCTCCAGCCGTTCCGGAGTGGCCTCGGTACCCAGGATAGCGGTAGCGGCGTCGCCAGAAATCAGCTCAAAGGCGATGAAGGTGAGCAGAGAGACTAAAATCATCGTCAGAAGCAGCATGACAATACGCCGGAGGAAAGCCTTCATGGTAAATCCCACCTTTGCAGAATACCCGATTCCCCCATATCCCGCCGCCTGCCGGTCAAGTGAAACGCATGAAAATAAGCTGGTGAGCTGGAGATGCAGGAGCGGATTGAGGGTAATAAAAAGAGAGGGAAGGACAGCGCATGAAGGCGATTCTTCACGAGCGGTCCCTCCTTTCATTCTCTGTTTTGCGTGGTTAAGCCGTGTACCGGACGCCGGACAGGTCCAGGACGTAGATTGGATAGGAGCGCAGACCCTCCAGCCCCTTGCGGACGGCGATCAGGTCCGCCGGGGACTGAATGTAGACGTTGGCGGCGTTTTCAGTCAGGTTGGCCTCCATCTGCTTGTAAAGGGCAGTCTGTTCCTCATCGCTGCCGGATGCAAGGACCTGCTGGAAAAGCGCGTCATACTCAGCGTTGTTATAATTGATGAAATTGTTCTCATAATCGGAGGTAAAGCGTTCCAGAAGAGCACGGGCGGTCATGTTGGAGGCGTCCACACCTACAACCGTAGACTGGAAGCGCCGCCCAATATAGGTATCCTCCACCCAGCTTCCCCACTCGACCAACTGGATTTCCGCATGGACGCCGATTTCCTTCAGATGTTCTACAATTACCTGGGCGGTGTCGATGTGCGGCTGATAGTTGGAAGGCACTGTGATAGTCATAGAGAAGCCGTCAGGATAGCCTGCATCTGCGAGAAGGGACTTGGCCTTTTCGATGTCACGGGTGTAGTAGTTGGTCAGGGAATCGTCGAAGTATTTGCCGAATGCGGGATACATGCTGGACCCGATGGGACTGCCGTAGCCGTCGAAGGCCAGGTCAATGATTCCCTGCTTGTCCACCGCGCAGCACAGCGCCTGCCGGACCCGCACATCATCAAAGGGGGCCTCTGCGTTGTTGAGGTACAGGGCCTGGACCAGATTCATGGTGCTTTCTACAATATTGAAACTGTCTCCCAACTGCGCCGCCTGAGTGGTGGTAAGATGGGCGAAAAGGTCCACTGCGCCGCTCTGGAGGCTCATCATGATGCTGTCGGCATTTTCAATGATCTTGAAGGTCACTCTGTCCAGGTAAGCCGGTTCTCCCCAATAGTCCGCGAACCTTTCCAGGATGATATTGTCTTGGGCGGCGCGGGAGACGAATTGAAAAGGCCCAGTGCCCACGGGCGTGGTATCCTGCTGTCCGTAGTCCTCCGGCAGAATAGCCAGGGTGAGGTAGGAGAGGAACTCGCTGTTGGGCTGCTCCAGAGTGATGGTCAGGGTGTCGCCATCGGCGTTCATGCTCTGCACAGCGGAAAGCGCTGGGACCAGAGGCTCTCCCCCCAGGGTCCCAGCGCAGCGTTCGATGGAATAGACTACATCCCGCATTTCCACCGGGTCGCCGTTGTGGAACCGCACGTCCTCCCGCAAAGTGAAGGTATACGTGGTTTGGTCCTCAGAAATTTCATAGCTTTCGGCGACGGCTGGAATCAAATCTCCCTCGGGCGTGGGTTTCACCAATCCCTCGAATACGTTAAACATGATTTCCTTGGTTCCTGCCGCCACTGCAATATGGGGGTCAAGACTGTCGTCCAGGTCCTGCGCGATGCCCACAGTGATCTCATTAGCGTGAGGCTCTCCCGCGTCAGGAGCGGTGACGCCGTCCTTCTGTCCGTCCCCTGCCGTCTGACCTGTGCTGCCGCCTCCGCAGCCGCAGAGTACAGCGCTCAGGAGTACGGCCAGGAGAAGGGAAGCAAAAATTCTCTTCTTCATGTCTTTCTCCTTTTCAGCGCCAGCCCTTGAGACCAGCGCCAGACAGAATGTTCGGCTCTATTCA
>CAOJHG010000354.1 GCA_948435975.1 uncultured Oscillibacter sp.
TTTGGTCCTCCTCTGCATAAGCGCCGTGAACCGTCTTCACCTTTTCCACCAGGGCTTTGCTGTTTGTGGCCACCGAATTCGTTCCGATATGGGTGCCCCCCAGAGCGTTCTCCAGACGCAGGAGGCTCCATTCCAGGTCTCCCGCAAGGTCCAAAATGTGCTTTACATCGTCAGTACCGTTTTCCAGGTTTTTCAGGGCCTTTTCCACATCCCGAAGCTGGTCCTTCAAATCCAGGGCCGCATCCGCCAGCTCGTTCAGCAGGGCTGTGGAGTCTGTCACCGTCTGGCTCAAAATCTGCAAGCGTCCCTCCACCGGCTCCAGCAGGTCCGCCAGACTGCTCAGGTCTCCCCGGAGAACGTCCGCGCCGTCATAGAGTACCTGCTTTCCATTGGAGAAGGTCCGGCGGGCAATTTCCAACTGGTCCAGGCCATTGGCGGAGGCATACAGTCCCCCCTGGATATCATTCAGCGCGTCCAAAAGGCTGTCCAGACTGCCGGAGAGGGCATGATAGTCGTCTTCCAGTTCGTCCTTCCGCTGGCTGAGCTTGGCGATCTCCTCCAACTGGGCCAGCGTCGCGGGGACCATCAGCACCGTCAGCCCGCCGAAGGAGAAATCATTGCTTCCCACGCGGATGGTGAAGTGCTGTTCCTCTCCCGGAAGCGCCAGAAACAGCGCCGTCCGGAGGTTGCCCACTAGCTGCACCTGTGCACCGGGGGCCTCCAGAGAGAGGATGTCGTCCTGGTTGAAGATCGCCATGGCCTCCAAAGTATAATTGTACCGGGCATACTCGCTGGCCCCCTCATTCGGAACGATGTCCAGCAGGATTTCCACCACGCCCTGCTGTCCCGCCAGCTCTTCCGCACGGGCCGGGACGCCGTTCAGGGTATACCGCAGCGTCACCGTCCACGGCAGATTTTCAAAGGGCGCCTGGGTCTTTCCCTCGAAGTAAAAATGGTCTGGTGCGCCCCCGTCGAAGAGGAACGTCGCCGCATCTCCCACAATGTTCGCCGGGGTCCGGTCCGTCAGGTTCACTACTTCATCATATACGCCGTAGTCCGTGAACGTATTCACCCCATGAAGCGCGTAGCTTTTCACCACGCTGCCTTCCGTCAGGTTGCCGTAGTAGTCCAGCGTTGCGTAGTAGGCCTCATCGTAAGTAGGCATCACCCCGTCTCCGACAGGCTCTGCCGCCGCAGGCACGACGCAGGCCGCCCCCAACGCCGCAGCCAGAATCAAAGACAGTATCCGCGTCTTCCATGTTTGGCGTCTCATAAACCATTCCTCCATTTAATCGGCAAATGTCAATTAAAATATTTTTGTTGATTTTTGGAACTGTGTTGATTATAATAGAGGCAGCCAAACCAGTCAATAGGCAAAAGGAAGAAAATGTCTAGCACTCTATCCGCTTCCATACCCCTGGCAGCACAAGGCCCCTTTTTCACGTTCCATCTGTCCGGCAGGCGGCGGGAACACAGGAGCGGATTGGGAAACGCTGAAAGGAAAAGAGGAGAGCTCCATGACGAAAAACCCAGAGGATCGCCGCGCCCGACGGTCCCGCAAGCTGCTGAAGGAAAGCCTGCTGACCCTGATGAAGAAGAAATCCTTTTCCGATATCTCCGTCCGGGACGTTACCGACGAGGCCGACATGAACCGGGGGACCTTTTACCTGCACTACACCGGCACCGCCGACCTGCTGCAAAACCTGGAGGCGGACTTGCTGGAGGAAATGCAGGCACTGATAGACGCCCACATTTCGGAGACTATGGAGAAAGGCACGGTCCGGCCGGTGCTGGAGCCGGTGCTGAGCTTTGTAGTAGAGCGCCGGGAAACTTGTGAGATTCTATTCCGGGGCAACGAGGCCAGCAACTTTGTCCAGGCCCTCCAGCAGCTTATCCGGAAGAATGGCGCGCCGCTGATCGAAACCTGGTTCCATCCCCAGGACCAGGCGCTGACAGATTATCTTTTGAGCTTCCTCACGTGGGGCTTCATCGGGCTGTTGAAGGAGTGGTTCAACCAGGAGATGGCGCTCCCCCGGGAAGAACTGCTGGACTCTGCCCAGCGCCTGGCCGACAGCGCAGCAGCAGCCCTCTTCCCCCGCTGCTGACCCCCCCATCTTCCATTCTTAGAGGAGTGTGTTTTTATGTCATCCCCCGCCAGACAATCCATCAAAGCCGCCTTCCTTCATCTGCTGGAAACCCGTCCCCTTCGTGAAATCACGGTCAAAGACATCGTCCAGGAATGCGGCGTCAACCGGAATTCCTTCTATTATCATTTCAAGGACATCCCCGCTCTTTTGCAAGAAATCGCCACCGACTACGCCGACCGCATCATTGCCGCCCAGGGTCCCGCCCTCTCCCTCAGGGACTGCCTGGAAACCGCCGCCCGCTTCGCTCTGGAAAACCGCCAGCTCATCCTTCACATCAGCCAATCCGCCCACCGGGACCTTTTTGAGATGCACCTCATGGACGTCTGCCGCCGGGTGGTCCAGGACTACGCGGCAGCGGCGTTTGGCAGCGTTCCCATCCGGCAGGAGGATCGGGAAGTCCTTCTTCGCTTTTACCAGTGCGCCTGTTTCGGCCAAATCCTGGAATGGCTCAACAGCGGAATGCGTTATGACCTTCAGGGCCAGTTCCGCCGCCTCTGTCAACTGGGAGAGGGCATGACCGAAACGCTCCTTCGCCGGGCGGCAGAAGATGCGGCAGCCGGGTCCGCTCTCTCCTGAAACGCAGGAACTCTCCATCCTACGCCTCCCCCGTCTTCT
>CAOJHG010000355.1 GCA_948435975.1 uncultured Oscillibacter sp.
GACCATGTCCGTGATCCGCTGAAGGACCTGCTCCCGGGTCATTTGAAGTTTATAGTCCATGTGGATGTCACTGGTGGCTAAGAAAACGTGGATGCGGGGATGGGCGGCCTCCTTCACGGCGTCCCAGGCGGCGTCGATGTCCCCCTTGGTGCAGCGGGCCAAGCTGGCGACGGTGCAGCGGGTGACGGCGGCGGCAATGGCCTGAACGCTCTTGTGGTCCATGGGGGACGCGATGGCGAAGCCGGCCTCGATGATATCCACGCCCAGCTTTTCTAGCTGCTTGGCCATCTCGATTTTCTCCGCCAGGTTCATGCTGCATCCGGGGGACTGCTCGCCGTCCCGGAGGGTGGTGTCAAATACTTTGATGCGCTTCATAACAGTGTCCTGCCTTCCATAAGATTTTTCCGCTTGTCTGGGAACCCGCGTAAGGAGGAAAAGAAAAAATGCTCCCGTCTCCCATGAAAAGAGACGAAAGCAACAAGCCTCCGCGGTACCACTCTGATTGACATGAAAACCATGCCCGCTTCCGGCATCAGCCCGGCGCACCGGACGAATCCCGCCTCTGTTGATAACGGTGAGGAACCCCGTTCCCGCCTAAACCCTCAGGGCCTCAGCGGAAATGCTCAAGGGCCAGTGACGCCGCTTCCCTCCGCACTGCCTCGCAGCAACCGGCAGCTCTCTGAAACGGGGTGGGAGGACTTTTTCCCTGTCATCGCATTTCACATATTCACAGGTCTTAAAATACAAGATTCCGCCGGGTTTGTCAAGAGTTATTTTTTTCAGGAATATAAATCAGCACGTCCTCCACGCTGCAATCCAGTATGCCGCAGATATCATTTTAGTGCAGCGGCGGAGATTCTGCGGCTGTGCTTCAAGGCGTCTAGCGTCCCATTGCTGAAATGATAGTCCTTTATCAGCGCATATATGGCAGCATGTTTCCAGCGCATGGTTTCCCATAGGGGATGGTAAGATATCACAGAAGCACTCCTTTGGCGGTCAGGCGTTTTTTATGGCCGCAGCAGCTCCTCTGCGGTGACGGGCAGCGCGGCATGACGGCTGAGCAGGCGCTGCTTGATTTCGCCGCGTATACGTGTTAAAATCAAAGTTCAAATTATTCCAGAATTTACAGCGGGAAAGGACGCGGTTTCCATGGCGGGTTATATTGTATACTGGGCAAAGGACTATGTGAAGGCATTGGAAAAGGCGGGGGACAAGGGGCCCTTCCGGGTGGTCTACGGAAGCCAGCACACCGTTATGCCCTACATATCCTCTGTGAAGGCGGGAGATACTATTTACCCTGTAACAGTGCAGAACGGAACATTAGCGGTCCTGGCCCGTCTGCCAGTGAACAGAGTGGAGTCTGCCTTTGAATACACCGTCCGGGAACTGGGACGGCGGCATTCCGCGCTGATTCCCGAGGGCGTGGCGTATTACACCGATGAGCGCTTCGGGCCGTTTGTCTGCTGGGCGGGGGGCAGCGGCTACACCGGGAAGACCCGCCTTCCCGACGGCATCACCCGCGTTTTCCGGGAATCGGAGATGGAAGAACGTCCCCACCTTTTCCACCAGGTCCCCAAGACCTGCTGTGCGGAACAGGCGGCCAGCGGCGAGGGTTCCGCAATTTTTCCCCGGGAGGTTCCCATCGAAATTGTGCAGGCCATGCGCTTCGGTCCCACAAAGGCGAAGGAAAAGGCGCTCCGCATGAACCAGAACGGCGGGCTGGCCAGCACCTCCCTGGCGGGCTTTGTGCGGAAAATGAGCGGGGATACCCAGAAAATTTTCGAGACGCTGTTTGAGAGCGAGGCGTAAAGAGCATTGAGAGAAGGCCGGAAATTCGGGGGGGCTTGTCCGGCTGGAGGGGGCTTCTTTTGGCAAACAGGACAGGAATTTAGACTGCTTGAACGGTTTCAGCGAATGATTTTGTAGAAAATGACGGTTGACTTTATCTCTTTAAAGCTGTATGGTGTAAAAGGATGATACGAACGCTGAAGGAAAGGGGCTGCTCGGCCATGCGCAGTCTGTTCACTTCTTATTTCCGCTTTATCAAGGTCCGCTATGCGGGCCGTTTTGAGCGTGGAAATGAGGAGCAGAGCTGTGACGTCCGGCGGGCGTAAGAATCCGTTTACCGTTTATGGAAAGCGGCTCTGTTGGTATGACAGGGCCGCTTTTTATAATATCCATCATAAAGGAGATTGCGAACAATGAAAAAGAAGCTGCTTGCACTGATTCTGGCGGGCGTCCTGGCTCTGAGCCTGGCGGCCTGCGGCGGAAACTCCGGCTCTCCCTCCACTGGCGGTGATGCTGGTTCCTCCTCCGGCGGGAGCGGGACCCAGGACCCTGGCGATTCTGCCTCTGACGGCGGTGACGCTCAGGAGTATAACATTGGTATCTGCCAGTTAATGCCCCACCCTGCTCTGAACGCCGCCACCGAGGGCTTCCAGGATGCGCTGGTTGTGGCTTTTGGTGAGGACAACGTTCATTTTGACGTTCAGAACGCCGCTGGCGACTCCTCCACCTGCGCCACGATAGCCAATGGTTTCGTATCCGCCGGTGTGGACCTGATTTTAGCCAACGCCACCGCCTCTCTCCAGGCTGCCGCCGCCGCTACTGCCGACATCCCCATCCTGGGCACCTCTATCACCGAATACGGCGTGGCCCTGGGTATTTCCGACTTTTCCGGCACGGTGGGAAATAATATCTCCGGCACCTCCGACCTTGCGCCCCTGGACCAGCAGGCTGCGATGGTGAAGGA
>CAOJHG010000356.1 GCA_948435975.1 uncultured Oscillibacter sp.
GAGCGTCCGTGTACTGGGCAGCGACCCCGGCGTGACGGCTGCATTCAACGGCGGCACCCATATGCCCCTGGAGGACGCCGCCATGTATCTCTCTATCCCGGAAACCACTGTGATTGACGCTACGGACTACGACCAGCTCAAAAGCATCACCCGGCAGCTTGCCTCTGTGGAGGGCGTCAGCTTCACCCGCTTCCCCCGGAAGAGCGTTATCCAGGTTTACGGCGAGGGCTCTGAATTTGAAATCGGCAAGGGCGTGGTGCTGCATGAGAGCGGGAAGGACGCCTGCGCTGTCGTCACCTCCGGCATTATGGTGGACGAGGCGCTGAAGGCTTACGAGGCGCTTCAGGCAGAGGGGATTTCCATCCGGGTCATCGACATGTTCACCTGGAAGCCCCTGGACGAAGAGCTTCTTCTCAAGGCCGCGAAGGAGACCGGCGCCATCGTCACGGCGGAAAACCACAACGTCACCTGCGGACTGGGCAGCACAGTCGCCAACTGCCTTGCCCGAAACCTGCCAACAGTGCAGGAGTTTGTAGGCGTCATGGACCAGTTCGGCCAGGTGGGTCCCCAGGACTTCCTGATGGACGAGTACGGCCTCCGGGCTCCCCAGATTATCGAGGCGGTCAAAAAGGCCATTGCCCGGAAGCAATAAAGGGCGGCGTACGCTCTGCGCATGACGGGAAACGCGCCCTTCCGCTGAACCGTAAATTTTTCCCAGCACGGTTACTTTCCCGCTTTTCGGTCATACTAGCTCCGTGGCCGAAAAGGAGTGACTGAATATGAAGACATGTGCCGGATTTTGGATCGGCATCGGCGCTGGCCTGATGGCGGGCGCGGCAGTGGGCATGATGACGCCCTGCGGAAAAGACCCTATGAAGACGCAGGTGGGGCGCAGCATCCACAAACTGGGTATCGCTGTGGATCACGCCGTAGATAATCTCGTGTCTGAACTGCACTGAAAAAGAGCTTCCCCTCTCTTCTTGTCAGGGGAAGCTCTTTCTTATTATTTATCCCTTTGTGTCTCCTGATGTCCGTGACAGCCTCCGCAGCAGGAGCAGTCCCCGCCGCAGCAGCCGCCCCGCTGATGTTCCCGCCATAAGGAGCGGACCGCCAAGACGACTACAACAGCCAACACCAGGATCACAAGCAGATTTCCCAAAAAAGCCGACATAGGTCCTCCTTTCCTGCCAGCGGCGGCCGGGACCCCCAAAAGAGATACCAGCCGCCATTCTGCAATGCTTGCTTACACGTTCGCCTTAGAAGCGGAGGACAACCGCCCGCGCTCCTCTTCAGACTGATAACCCTTGCGGACCAGCAGATACACAATGCCGGCCAGAAGCACAACGCCCACAATAGCGCCCACTCCGAACGCAGTCTCACCCATAATCACGCCGCCAATCTGGTACACAATCAGGGACACAACATAGGCCCACAGGCACATGTAGCCGATGGCTGCCAGCGTCCATTTGGTGTTGTTCATCTCCCGCTTGATCGCGCCCATAGCCGCAAAGCAGGGGGCGCACAGCAGATTGAAGATCATGAAGGAATAGGCAGTCAGGCCGGTGAAGATCGTGCCCACAGTGGCGGTCAGATTTCCGGCATACAGCACGCCCATGGTTCCTACCACTTCCTCCTTGGCGATAAGGCCGGTGATCGTGGTAACAGCTGCCTGCCAATTGCCGAAGCCGAGAGGCGCAAAGATCCAGCAGACCGCGCCGCCGATGGCCGCCAGCAGGGATGCGTCGCTGTCTTCCACCAGGCCGAAGCCGTCGGGCGTGAAACCGAAGCCCTGGAGGAACCACAGGATGATGGAGCTCAGCAGGATGACGGTGCCCGCACGCTTGATGAAGGACCAGCCCCGCTCCCAGGTCGCCCGCAGGACGTTGCCCGCAGAGGGGATGTGGTAGGCGGGCAGCTCCATGACGAAGGGGGCAGGCTCACCCGCAAAGGCCTTGAATTTCTTGAGCATGATGCCGGTGATGATGACAGAGCCAATACCCAGGAAATAGGCGGAGGCGGCAACCCAGGCGGAATGTCCGAACAGTGCGCCGGCAAACAGGGCGATGATAGGGGCCTTCGCGCCGCAGGGCATGAAGCATGTCGTCATAATGGTCATGCGGCGGTCCCGCTCCTGTTCAATGGTGCGGGAGGCCATGACGCCGGGCACGCCGCAGCCAGTGGCCACCAGCAGAGGAATGAAGCTCTTGCCAGACAGACCAAAACGCCGGAAAATACGGTCCATGATAAAGGCGATACGGGCCATATAGCCAATGTCCTCCAGAATGGCCAGGAGCAGGAACAATACCAGCATCTGCGGCACGAAGCCCAGGACCGCGCCAACGCCGCCTACAATACCATCCAGAATCAGGCCGGTCAGGACCTCGCCGCAGCCGATGGACTCCAAGATACCCTCAATCAGAACAGGAATGCCAGGCACCCAGGTACCATAAGCAGCGGGGTCCTCAACCTCCAGAGCCTCCAGGTAAAGCGCTTCATCGACCTCGATCACGTCTGTGTCGCCGGATTCATCGTCATAAAGGTAGGCTTCTGTATCGCCAGCCTCATAGGCCTCGATGATGGCGCCGGCCTCTTCAAAGGCGCCGGAATCCTCCTCCCAGGCGTCTACATCGGCAGTGAAGGGCACAAACCAGCCGTCGCCGAAAAGCCCGTCGTTGGCCCAGTCGGTCAAAGCAGTACCGATGGAAACGGTCCAGCCGCCCATTGCAATGGCATAGACCAGGAA
>CAOJHG010000357.1 GCA_948435975.1 uncultured Oscillibacter sp.
AATAGCCAGGTCTGTAAAACGCGGAACCCTGAGACCGAGATTGATTCCTGTCCGTGAGAAAGGAGGACCCGCCATGCAGCGTCCATTGGCAGACGAGATTCGTCCCAAAACCTTAGAGGAAGTCGTCGGACAGCGGCACCTGCTGGCCCCCGGCGCAATCCTCCGCCGCTTGATCGAGAGCGGGGCCGAGGCCAATATGGTCTTCTACGGTCCCTCCGGCACTGGCAAAACAACTATTGCCAACATCATCGCTGAGAAGACCCAAAAGACCCTTTACCGCCTTAACGCTACTACCGCTTCCCTCCAGGATGTGAAGGATGTTATTGCCGATGTGGATACCCTTTTGGCTCCTGGCGGTATCCTCCTCTACCTGGACGAGATTCAATACTTCAACAAAAAGCAGCAGCAGAGCCTTTTGGAGTTTATGGAAAACGGCAAGCTGACCCTGATTGCGTCCACGACCGAAAACCCCTATTTCTACGTCTACGGTGCGCTGCTCTCCCGAAGCACTGTGTTTGAATTCAAGGCCGTTCCCCCGGCAGAGGCAGAACCCGCCGTTCTCCGGGCCTTGAGCATCGCAAAAGAACGCGCCCAAATCCCCTTGGAGTGGGAAGAGGGCCTGCCGAGCCAAATCGCCGCCGCTTGCGGGGGAGACGTGCGGAAAGCCGTCAACGCTGTGGAGCTTCTGTGCCAGGCCGCGTCTGTACAGGATGGAAAACTGTGCCTCACCTGCGAGGACGCCGCCCAGGTCTCTCAACGAAGCGCCATGCGGTATGACAAGGGGGGCGATGCCATGTATGATATCGCCTCCGCCTTGATGAAATCCCTTCGAGGCAGCGACCCCGACGCGGCTTTGCACTACCTGGCCCGTTTTCTGGAGGCCGGAGACCTGGTGACCCCCTGCCGACGCCTCCTGTGCTCCGCCAGCGAGGACGTGGGTATGGCGTATCCCCAGGCTGTGGCGATTGTGAAGGCCTGCGTGGATACCGCCATGCAGCTTGGACTTCCTGAGGCGCAGCTCCCCCTGGCCCAAGCGGCGGTCTTGCTCGCTACCGCCCCCAAATCCAACAGCATCACCGAGGGGATTGGCCGCGCCCGCGCAGACGTCCGGGCAGGGAGGACCGGAGACGTTCCCCGGCAGCTCCAGAACGTCCACGCCGACACAACGGGCTTTGACTCCAAGCAGCACTATTTATATCCCCATAACTTCCCAGGCCATTGGGTCAGGCAGCAATACCTTCCAGATGCCTTGAAAAAGGCCAAATATTACGAGTGGGGTCCCAATAAAACCGAACAGGCCGCAAAAGCCTATTGGGAGAAAATCAAAGGCAGGGACCTGTAAACCAGGTTTCCACCGCCGGCTTTTCATAGTTGGGCGGCGAGTAGATCCAGCGCACCAATACCCCGTCTGTGACCTGATAGCGCAGAGGCTCCGGCTTCTCCGGCGGAAGGCGCTCAATGACCTGGAGCTTGATTTTCATCCGTTCCGGGCGGATACTCTTGATGTACACGGACACCCCGTCCCCGGGCGACAGCAGCTCTCGGGCATCCGCAAGTCCGGAGAGGTTGGGGGTCAGCTCGATGAAGCTCCCGTACTCCTTTACGCTGCGGACTGTGCCCCGTACCGTCTCACCAGGACGGAAACGGCTGGCGTTCTCCATCCAGGTGCCTAGAAGCTCCTTATGGGTGAGGGTGATCCGCTTTCGTTCCCGGTCCATAGCCAGCACCGCCGTCAGAATCTTATCCCCTACCTGGAAGCGTTCCCCAGGGTGGGAGATTCGGGAAACGGAAATGTGCTCAATGGGCAACATCGCCACAATCCCGCAGCCAATGTCCACAAAAGCCCCGAAGGACTCCAGACGTGTCACCCGTCCCGCAAGCACCGCTCCTGGAAGCAGATGCTCTAAAAAGCTGTCCATGGCCTGCTCTTGTGCCGCCCGCCGTGAGAGCTGGGCCACAGGCGCACCCTTCTCGTCGGCTGTCAAGGCGGTGACTGTGAAACAAGTCGGCTTCCCCACACGGGAAAGCACCGCAATATCCCGTTCCGCTCCGCTCATCCAGGGCGCAACGGCCTCCTCTCTGGGAATCCGCCCTTGAATGCCGCCAAGGGAAAGATGAAGCGTGTGTTCCGCGTCACAGCGTTGAACGGGGGCTTCCAAAATGGCATGTGTTTCCATGGCATCCCGCAGGAACGAGAGGGAAAAGGTCTCAGGGACTCGGGAACCCTCTGGCGGGAAGCATTTATTTTCCGGCATTATCCATCGCATCCTATCTGCCGCAGACGGCGGCACTCATGATAAACTAATATATGCAGCAAACCGGACCAGATTGACAGGAGGCGTGTATGGACCTGCATTTGCACGACCGCGTAGAGCTGAAAAAGCCCCACCCCTGCGGAAGCGCCCAGTGGGAGATCCTGCGGGTGGGCATGGATATCAAGCTCCGCTGCCTGGGCTGTGGGCATGAACTGATGCTGCCCCGGAGCAAGGCGGAAAAGAGCATCCGGAAGATCCTGACAAAGGAGGAAACGACATGAGCGACAAGGTAAAACGGATTGTAGCCATGAGTCTGGCAATCCTGCTGGTCATCGCGCTGGTGGCCTCGCTGATTCTGCCCTACATTGGGTAGGGGAAACGTTGAAAAAACCGAAAGTGAGGGATTTTGTGGGACTGTTTGAATGGCTTGGATTTGGGAAGAAAGCGAAGAAAGCATCGGAGGAACCCCAGCAGGACCCCCTG
>CAOJHG010000358.1 GCA_948435975.1 uncultured Oscillibacter sp.
GGTCTGAATCAGCAGTTCGTTGGAGAAGCTGCCGTCCGAGCCAAAGGGGAACGTCCGCATGAGGAAGAAACGCAGGGAGTCCACGCCGAACTGCCTGGCCAGGATATAGGGGTCCACCACATTGCCCTTGGACTTGGCCATCTTGCTGCCGTCCAGCAGCAGCCAGCCATGACCGAACACATGCTTTGGCAGAGGCAGGCCCAGGCTCATGAGCATAGCGGGCCAGATAATGGAGTGGAAGCGGACGATCTCCTTGCCCACAACATGAACGTCAGCGGGCCAGTAGCGCTCGAAGCCGTCCTTCTCACTGTTCATGTAGCCTAGGGCGGTGATATAGTTCGACAGCGCGTCTACCCACACATAGACTACATGGCCGGGATCAAAGTCCACCGGAACGCCCCAGGTGAAGCTGGTCCGGGAGACGCACAGATCCTCCAGGCCAGGGTCAATAAAATTCTTGACCATCTCATTCACACGGGAGCGGGGCTGTAGGAAATCGGTATTCACCAGCAGATCCCGGACCTGGTCGGCATACTTGGACAGGCGGAAAAAATACGCTTCCTCTTCAGCGTCCTGGACTTCGCGGCCGCAGTCAGGGCACTTGCCGTCCACCAACTGGCTCTCGGTCCAGAAGGATTCGCAGGGCTTGCAATACTTTCCCTTGTACGTACCCTTATAGATATCCCCATTTTCATACATCTTCTTAAAAATCTTCTGAATGGACTCCACATGATACCCGTCAGTCGTGCGGATAAAGCGGTCGTTGGAAATGTTCATCAGCTTCCACAGGTCCAGTACGCCCTGGGGACCCTCGACGATGCGATCTACAAATTCCTTGGGGGTGACGCCGGCTTCCCGGGCCTTGTCCTCGATTTTCTGGCCGTGCTCGTCGGTACCGGTGAGGAATAATACGTCCTTGTTCTGCAAGCGGGCATAGCGGGCGAAGACGTCGGTGGCTACCGTACAGTAGGCGTGGCCGATATGGAGCTTGTCAGAGGGATAGTAAATGGGGGTGGTGATATAGAATTTGTTTGCGTCCATAGGGGAAATTCTCTCCTTTTCAGCGGCGGCCCCAAATAAAAGAGCGCCGGTATTCACGGTATTCTTTTATTATACCGGAAATTCTGGAAAAGACAATCACAAAATTGTGTTCCAGGCAAAAGCGGCGGCCCCCTCAGCAAGAAGAGGACCGCTTGTTACATCTCAATAGCGGCGCACCACGGCGATTACCTTGCCCAGAATCTGCGCAAAGGTTCCGTCGATTGGGCTGTAGGCTTCATTCTCCGGCAGGAGCCAGACCCGGCCATTCCGCAGGGACAGGCGCTTCACCGTAGCCTCGCCGTCGATCATGGCCACGACGATTTCCCCGTGATACGCGGTCTGCTGGCGGCGGACTACCACCAGGTCATCCGGAAGAATGCCCGCATTGAGCATGGACTCGCCCCGGACCCTTAAAGCGAAAAACTCTCCCTTCCGTCCGCCGGTGTCGAAGGTGAGATAGTCCTCGATGCACTCCTCCGCCAGAATGGGAGTGCCTGCGGCTACATTGCCCACGATGGGAACCTGATCCTTCAGAGGCGGATTCGTCAAGGTGATGGCCCGTCCCTTGCCTGGCCCCTTAGAGATTACCCCCGCTTCCTCCAGGTGCTTGAGATGGAAATGGACTGTGGATGGGGAGCGCAGTCCCACCGCCTGACCGATTTCCCGCACCGAAGGGGGGTATCCCTGGTTTTCAATGCAGGCAACGATATAGTCATAGATTTTCTGCTGCATCACTGTTAGCTTTACCATAAAGAGCCTCCTCCCGCGCTCAGCGAACGAAGCCGCCGGACATCCCTGCTCTTCTCTCCGCAGAAGCCGGCAGCTTAAAGTAATCCCGATTCAAGCATAACACATTCTGCACAAAATTGCAAACGGTTGTTCCGCCGTTTTTCTGATTTTTTTCGGAAATCCGGCACTTTTTTGAATACAAATGTTCGATTCCAGGAAACAGGCAAACGGAAAGCGCCCTCCATCGTCCGGAAGGCGCTCACTGCTGTATCAATTGAACTCAGCCCAGAATCAGCAGAACCAGGGTCAGAATCAGGAACAGCGCTCCAATCCACTTGGTTGCCCGGGCCAGCTTGGCGTCCATGGTCTTGGCCTTGTTCTTCGCAAGGAAGGAGTCGGCCACACCGCCAATCGCGCCAGAGAGACCGGCGCTCTTCCCGGACTGGAACAGCACAGCCAGAATGACGCCCAGGCCGCAGAGCAGTTGCAGGATGGTGATAAGCAGCTTTACGGTACTCATTGCAGAAACCTCCAAAGTTTTGTCATGCGCGGGGCATGAATCTTGATTCGTATTTTTTGATGTTATCATATTATCCGGCGGTTTTCAAGAGGTATTTGCAAAAAAAGCGGGAATCTCCCAGGCCGCTTGGTCTTCCCGGCGTCCAGGAATGTGGAGTCCCCTCCCGTGCCTCCCAGATTTTACTTCCAATTTATAGTGAAAAAAATAACGGGATTCTCTTGACAGAAGGAATTCGAGGCGGTATAGTCGGATATGCAGGAAGCTGTCTCCGGCGAGGCCGCAGAGCAACCGGCCCCGCCCCTCTCAGTCCATCACTGACACCATAAAAGAGAATCAGGAGGCTTATTTATGGAGAAAAAAATGAAAAGAATCGGCGTACTCACCAGCGGAGGCGACGCGCCCGGTATGAATGCGGCGGTTCGTGCCGTCGTCCGGACCGCCAGCA
>CAOJHG010000359.1 GCA_948435975.1 uncultured Oscillibacter sp.
CCTGATAGAGCTCGTCCAATTGGTGCTCAAAACCGCTGACAATAGAATCCATGGTAGATTCAATCCGCTGCTTCGCCTGCCGGAGATTCTCCCCTTCCACCCCCGCCGCCTCGAACTGGGCGTAGGAGTTCAGCAGCTTTTGGGTGGTGGGCAGGTAGTAATTCAGGAACGTGTCGATTTTTGCCGCCTTCTTTGGGTCCTCCTCCACGATTTTGAAGATTTTGGAGGTGATTTCCTCCAGGCGGGTGATCTTGGCGGAAAGCACCGGGTCCGCGATACGGTCATTGGTCCGGCGTATGCTGCGGAGAATACCGGAATAACCCTCCTCCGTCTCTTTTGGGGGCGGTCCGGCCTGGGTCTGCTGCTGGACGGCATCCTCCATTTTCTGCCGGAATGCCGCGTCCGCCCCGCTGGTACGGAAGAGATAGCCCAGTTCCAGATTAAGGTATGCCTTACCGCCGAAGTAGCCCTTGTCGATCATCTTTTTCAGGTCCTTGATAACCCGCCGCTGAGAATAGCCCAGGGCGCGGGCCAGCTCGTCCACCGGCATGGCCTCCCGGTCCCCCATGACCAGGAGGTATTTGGAAAACCGCTTGATCTGGCGGCTCATGGAAAGGCCGTTGCACAGCATACCTCCCCCGGCGATGGTGACGGCTCCCCAGCGGAAGAGGTCCGAGATGGCCCATCGAAACAATTCCACATCATCAGCATAAAAGAAAAATACGGAATTAAAAGCGCCGTCCAGACCCAGAAGACCAATCACCAGCAGGACAGCGCCTAAAAATTTCAGAAGCCAGGCATTGGACTTCTTGATTTTTGGGGCTTTGGTAATACGTTTTGCCGCCTTTTTGACTTTTGCATGGTTCGGCTTTGCGGCGCGGGGTGCGGAAGCGGGTACGACCGGCCTGGAACCTCGGGCTGCGGTCTGCCCCGAAAAAGTGCCCGCCGTACTTCGGAGCGGAGGCGGCTGTTGAGTCTGGGTCTTTTCATCGTTTCCGAAGAGCTTGACGAAAAGGAGCGGGAGGGCAATGAACCAAAGGCCGAAGAGGAACATTGCGATGATAAGGGTCCAGCTCCAATCGCCGCCAGAAGAACGTTTGTTGTTTGCCATGGCTATTCTTCCTCCTTGTCTCGTTCCCGCAGCTTCCGCTTATGGCCTTTCTCGTCCACGATATAGGTGTTGTCCAGCTGGCCCCGCAGGTTTCCCAAAACGGAGTCAATATAGGCCCGCCGGAGAACGGCCTGTTCCGCCTTTTCCTCATCGGTGAGTCCTTCCGTTTTGGCCTTGTGCGCCAGCTCGTTGATGCGGTCAATCTGCTGTTGGTTCATGTAGATGCTTCCTCCTCTCTTTCCCGCTCAAAAATCAGATCCATTTCCTCAATGTGGCCAGTACCCCGCTGGGAGGTTGGCAAAAAGCCGGCATAACGCCATCCCTCCGCCGCCATGCGTTGTATGACAGCGCGGTGGTCTTCCGTATCAACCCGCATACCGCCGATGAAGCCATAGCCGCCGATATTCGTGGAAATGGTTTCAAATCTATATTCCAGCATTCCAGAATCCTCCTCTACTCAATACGATTTTCCGGCATGTCTTTCTTCAAATATAGACCAGCAATACAATGGAAATCCGGCCTTTTTTGGTCAAGCCCCCGATTTCCGCAAGCTCGAATTTTCCATACCCCCTGGCGGAGACCACATCCCCCGCCTCCAGGAGCTTATCCGCCTTCACACACTCCCGCCAGTTCAGTTGAACTCTCCCGCTTTCCACCAGAGCGGCGGCCTTCCCCCTTGCCAGACAGAACCCCGCCGCCGCGACCGCGTCCAGCCGCAGAGAGGAAACGGTGTCCCGGACCTCCTTCCGGGCCGCTGTGGGGATATGAAGGTTCTCCAGCCCGACAGAGGAGACCCGCAGCTTTACCCGCCCCGTGGAAAACCAGCTTTGCAAAAGAAATTCCGCTATGCTGTCCATCACCAGCAGATCCGCGCTGTCCGGTCCTACTAAAATATCCCCAACTTTTTCCCGTACAATGCCCAGGCCCATGAGACTGCCTAAAAAATCCCGGTGAGACGGCTTGTCCTCCTCCCGAAAAGAGGCGCGAAGACAGCGGATGGGGCTGTATTCCCCAGCGCAGTCCCTGTCGAGCCAGTCCGGAAGAAAAAGGAAGACCTGCCGTTCCGCCCCCTCATAGCCGCCCTGACAAAGATAGGCGCTTTCCGGCGTCCCCACCAGACGCAGAAGGTCCAGAGCCGCCTGTCTCTGCTGGGGAGTCAAAAAATCCGTGGCGGCGGGAATGTTCCGGCGTTCGGCCTGCTCCGCCCTGTCCAGGACCTTTGCCAAGGCCAGCCGGTCTTCCCCCGTGAGTCCCAGACGGTCAAGCAGCGCACCCTTATCCATGACGAAGCTCCTGGGTGTGAACGAGAGCGGCATAGGCCCCGTTTTTCTTCATCAGCTCCTGGTGGGACCCCAGCTCTGCAATGCGCCCTTCCTCAATGACGGCAATCCGGTCGGCACTGCGGACGGTGGAGAGCCGGTGGGCAATGATGATGGTGGTCCGGCCCTTGGAAAGTTTTTCAAAAGTCTCCTGCAAGCGGGCCTCAGTCACGCTGTCCAGGGCGGAGGTGGCCTCGTCCAAAATCAATACCGGCGGGTCCTTCAAGAAAATGCGGGCAATGGATATCCGCTGCTTTTGTCCGCCGGAAAGCAGGGTCCCCC
>CAOJHG010000360.1 GCA_948435975.1 uncultured Oscillibacter sp.
GGTCCAGGAGGAGGGGCATAAGGATGTTTTCACGGGCGGTCAGGACAGGGAGAAGATTGAACTGCTGGAAGACAAAGCCGATTTTCTGACGGCGGAAGGTGGAAAGCGCTTTATCCGAAAGGCTGTAAAGGTCTTTTCCGTCATAAGTAAGCAGGCCGGAGGTGGGGCGGTCCAGTCCGGAGAGAAGGTGAAGCAGGGTGCTTTTCCCGCTGCCGGAGGGCCCCATGATGGAGAGGAAATCCCCAGGGGCAATAGAGAGGCTTACGTGGTCGAGGGCGGTAATCTGATTTTCTCCAGCGCCGTAGATTTTTGATAAACTGGCTGCCTGTATGTGCATGGCGACACACTCCTTTAATTGAAATACAGAGAGTGTAATCGGAGAATCTCAAGAAACCCTCAAGATTTATCAAATTGCAAAAAATTGCTGATTGTATAAAAAGGGAGGACGGCTGCCCATCCCCCAAAAGTTAGATTTCAAACGAGGCTTCTGCCAGCGCACCGGGACGATTCTTCAGGCGAAGCTCTCCTCCATGCTTCCGGCACAGGAGCCGAGTGGTGTACAGTCCCATGCCGAAGTGGTCCGCCTCCTCCCGGAATTTCCCAAAGGGCTTGGGGCCATCCTGCACCAGTTCCGGCGGAAAGCCTGGGCCGTCGTCCTCCACCGTCAGGAGCAGAAAACCGCCCGCTGCCTCCAAGGAGACCTTTACGCAAGACCGGGCAAACTGTGCGGCGTTCCCAATCAGATTCTCCGCCACAGTAAGGAATAAGCCGTGGTCCGCCTTCACTGTCCCTGCATCCACCACCTCAGTGAGGTCCGCCGTCAGTTCTGGGGCCAGCAGCGATACCGTTTCTTCCAGCTCCTGCCGCAGTTGAGAGAGGTCCACCAGCTTGCGTTCCACTGGAAGCTGTTCCAGCCTCTGAACGCCGCTCATGGCCTCGATATACCGCTCGATCCGCACGGTGTAGACCTCCAGACGCTCCAACGCACCGGAGTCCGCCGCACCCTCTTGAAGCTGCTTTACCGTGCCCTTCAAGACCGTCACAGGGTTCCGCAGGTCGTGGGCGAAGGCGGCGTTGAGGCGTTTCCGCTCTTCTGCCTGCCTCCAGAGCTCCCGGTTCGTTTTCAGCAGCTCGGCCCGCATCGTCTCGAAGGCGGCGCAGACCTGGCCCAGCTCGTCCCCGGAGACCTCCGGGATGGTGAAGTCCAAGTCATGGTTCCGGATACGCTTGATGCTGGCCAATAGAATATCAATCGGCGGTTTCAGCTTCCAGCGGTTGAACAGCGACCCCGCGGCCCACATACCAATGGCCGGGAACCAGAGGCTGACAAGCTGGAGCAGTCTCAGGACCAGTATGATAGCCCGTTCTTGTTCTGTAGGTTCCGCGAGCTTCAAAATTTCACCGTTGGGAAGGATGGCGACTCCGCCGTTTGGATAGGTATTGATGATGTTTCCCAGGCTGACATAAACCAATGCGGTCAGTAAGGCGGATACAACCAGGCAAGGGAAAATCAACGCGAAAAAGGAACGCCGCAGGTCCGTTTTTTTCAGCCGCCAATCCACTTGTATCCACACCCCCAGACAGTTTCAATATAGATTTTTTTCGTGCAGGCGGACAGCTTTGCCCGAATCTTCCGCACGTGTTCCATAACGGTATCGCTGCTGCCCTCGCCGTCAATGCCCCAGACGGCCTCATAAATGCGTTCCCGGTCGAAGACCTGCCCAGGGTTCAGGGACAGCAATTCCAGGATGTCGAATTCCCGCCGGGACAGGTTCACCGCCTGGCCGTCCGCCGTCACGGTCCTGGCTCCATAGTCCACCGCCAGGCTGTCGAAGAACCGTACCATCCCCCTGCTCTGCCGTCTGGCTTCCCGGCGGAGGTGGGCGGCGACCCGGAAGCGAAGCTCGTCCAGGTCGAAGGGCTTTACAATGTAATCATCCGCGCCCGCCCGGAACCCGGCAATTTTGTCAGCGGATTCAATGCGGGCGGTGAGAAAGAGGATGGGGCAGGAAACATGGTCCCGGATAGTCTGGCAGACCGTGAGGCCGTCCGCGCCGGGCATGTTGATATCCAGCAGAATAAGGTCCGGCTGTTTCGCGGCCTGGGCCAGAGCCTGTTTGCCGTTCAGGGCGGTAAGGACGTTGTACTCCGCAGAAAAGCTATATTTCAGCATGTCTACAATGCCCTGTTCATCGTCAGCAATCAACAGCGTCTGCATCATTGCGTATTCCCTCCTGTTATCAAAGCTGCTGAAAATAACTATGCGTTTCCAGTTTCCCTTAGCATACCGGATAAATCCCAAGAAATTCTCAAGAATGAAAGAAAAGCCGCGCCGCACAATCTTACTGCACGGCGCGGCTGGATGTACAAACGGGGTTATTCTTCCTCTGCGGGGGCGTCCGCGCTGGTCTCATCCCCGGCAGACGCTGCAACGCCTACCGGCAGGCCGTTGACCTCTACTTCCGCTTCCACGGGGATCAGCAGGTACTTTCTGCCGTCGATTGTCCGGGTCTCCACCAGATAGGTATAAGCCGGGTCTACGGAAATGGTAGCCTGTTCGGTCTTGATTTCAAAGCGCTTGCTGTCAATCAGGTTTTCCGGATGGAGCGCCACATCCCCGCCGAACTGCTCGCCGCACTGCTCCCGGAAGGCCGCAGCCCGCTCCTCAGGAACGCCGCAGTCTACCAGAATACGCTCCACATCCTG
>CAOJHG010000361.1 GCA_948435975.1 uncultured Oscillibacter sp.
TCAAGAAGAACTATTTTTACATCGTGGAAACCACCGTGGACCGCAAGAGCTTCGTTACCGCCCGAGGCTGGGAGGATTTGTCGGAGATGATGAAGCTCTACGAACGCCATGGCCTGACCGTGGACCAGAAGCTCACAGCCCAATACCTGCAAAATCCCGCTGTGGCCCGGGAATTTGCGGTCTATTACGACCTCTATAATAAATACCGCTCCGACTATCAGATTGAGGACATCCTGAATGGAAAGTCCTCCAGCTCCATCCAGGACCGGGCGCGGGCGGCGCGGTTCGACGAGCGCTTGTCCCTGCTGAGTCTGCTGATTGACGCTATGAACGCGGAGATGCGCAAGGCGGTGGAAATGGATAACGCAATTTTGGAAAACCTGCGGGTCCTGAAACAAGTGAAAACCGAGCTGAGCCGGGAGAACGGGGCTTATGTGACCGTTCTGCACAAATATCTTGAGGAAGAGCAGAAAGCCCTGCGCCTTGGGGAAAAGGCGAATTCTATCGACTATGAGACCCGCTATTCTTACAACTATGTGATCCGCTTCCTGGAGGATATCCTCGACGCGCTGAACCGGGCGGGCGTTTCTGGGAACAAAGAGGCGTTCCAGCACATCAAGGCGTCCTATGATGCTTCCACGGCGGCACACAAGGCCGGAAACGTCAAAATCAAGATGCGGCTGGAGAATTTGTTCCGCTTTGTGGATGAGGTTTTCAAGGACGGGCAGGAGAACCTGATTTTGGTGACAGAGCTGACTGTACGCTATTACTGCGCAAAGTTCATTACAAAATTCGGCTGTGACGCATATTTCAAGCACAACCAGGATTTGCAGTTCTACCAGAGAAAGCAGGAGCTTTTGACCGAGATTGCCGCCCTGGATGCGCTTTGAGCAGGTATGCTGGACGGGATGAAAAGCCTGTGCGTGATGGAAGCGCCTCCCTTTTCCAAGCATCACAGCCGGGGCGTGAAAGATTCTGGCAGTCCCGGAAATCAGCAATAGAAACAGCCTGCCCGGAGAAGAATAGGGAAGAAGACTGGCGCAAGCGCTTTTCTGCGGAGTCGGGAAAACGGCTGGCCTTCCTTGACTTCTTTTTTTGGACATAGTACAATCACGGCAGACTTGTATACAGATATCCCAATAAAGGAGGGTCCCGCCATGTCTGAAGGGAACCGCGGAAAATACTGGTCTGCCTCTGTGCTGAAGCGGCGCGGCTGGACCAAGGACCGTATCCGCAAGCTCCTCCCGGAACCGCTCGCCATCCCCTTTGACGGACATACCGCCCATGTGTGGGAGCGGGAAACGGTACGCGCCGCTGAACGCACGCCGGGATTTGCGGAGCTGCGGAAAGCCCAAAAAGCCGCCCGAACGCCTGCCCCCGGCGCAAGGCACGCCGCCGCGCTTCTGGAGGAGGCATGGAGCGGCGCGGAATCAGACGGCTCTAACCCGCGCCTCCTGGCTGGACACTACCACAGCGCGCTCCTTGCCCGCCTTCCCTCGATTGCCCTGGGCCGGTATCAAAGCGCCCCCCAGGCCCAGGCGTGGCTGAACGAGTTCCTCTCTCTGGAGCAGCACTGCGAGGAGAAACGCCTGCAAGGAGTGCTGAGGAACTTCCTGCGGGCCTGCGGCTGGCTGGGCGCATGTGCGGACCACGCTTTGTCCCGGCGGGTGCTGGAGCGTTATCCCTGCGTGCTGACCGCCGCCGCGGAACAGGTCCTGGCCGGGTTTGCCGCCGCGCAGCCCGAGGCCGATTGCGGGGCTATGCTTCAGATGAAGGATTTTCCCGCCTCCCACCTGTTCCGGGAGGGGCTTGGCGCGGTCTGGTCCGTGTGGTACGTTCCCCAGGCCATTCGGACAAGCTTATCCCTTCTGATTGCCCTGAATCCAAAGGACGAATATCCAGAGGCCCGGGCCATGCGCCGCCATTTTGTGCTCCACCTGGGCGGGACCAACACCGGCAAGACCTACGCCGGGTTCCAGCGCCTGCGGAGGGCGAAAACGGGGGTCTATCTGGCTCCCCTGCGGCTTCTGGCTCTGGAGGCTCAGGAAACCCTGCTGGACGCGGGCGTGGATTGCAGCCTTTCCACCGGAGAGGAAGAGGACTTTCGGGAGGAAGATACCCATATGGCCGCTACTGCCGAGAAGCTGGACCTGAAACGGTACTGGGATGTTGCGGTGATCGATGAGTGCCAGATGATTGCCGACCGTCAGCGAGGTTATGCCTGGACCCGGGCAATTTTGGGGGTCCTGGCTCCAGAGGTCCACTTATGCGCCGCGCCGGAGGCCAAGGACCTGCTCCTGCGCCTGATTGAGAGCTGCGGAGACAGTTGGGATGTGGAGGTCCACCAGCGGACGACGCCCCTTGTCTGCATGACCCGCACCATCGACTATCACCGGGTACAGCCGGGGGACGCCCTCATCACCTTTTCTAAGGCAGGGGTGCTCAGCGTGGCCGAGGAGCTGCGGCAGGATGGGAAGGAACCCGCGATTATTTACGGCGCCCTGCCTTACTCCACCCGGCGGAAGCAGATGGACGGCTTTCTTGCGGGAGAGATGTCCTACATTGTATCCACGGACGCCATCGGCATGGGGCTGAACCTTCCTATACGGCGAATCATCTTTCTGGAAACGGAAAAGTTCGACGGCTTGGAGCGGCGCTGCCTGAAACCGGAGGAGATTCGCCAGATCGCCGGGCGTGCGGGA
>CAOJHG010000362.1 GCA_948435975.1 uncultured Oscillibacter sp.
ATATCCAGCAGTGCAGGAAAACCGGTGTCAGGCCCTGCCAGCGTAACGACCACCGCATTTTCCTCTGTCCTGATGGCGGATACATTAGACAGGCGGCTCTGATAGCGCTCCGAGGTCCTGGCACGGTCCAATGTGGCCTGTACATCCGCTGCCGTCAGAGGAGTTCCATCGGAGAAGGACACGCCGCTTCGGATGCTGAACCGGTAGCGGCAGGTCTCCGGGTCATAGGTGTATGCTTCACACAGACAGAGCTGGGGCTGAAAAGAGGTGTCCACGCGAAACAGGCCCTCGTAGAGAAGAGAGGCCACCACCTGCTGCATCCCGTCTGCGCAGTCTAGCGGGTCCAAGGTCTGTCCCGGCATATAGGGCAGAGCAAACCTTTCCGGCAGAATAATCCGGGCGGGTTCTGGTTCTTCTTCCTCCTCTGGCATGTCAGGCAGAATAGACGTATCCTCTTCCGGCGCGTCGTCCTGCCAGCAGCCAGTAAGAAGGGTCAGCGCCAGAAACAGAGCCATTATACTCAACAGGCGTTTTTTCATAGCAACCATCCCAGAGATCGTAAAAATTCCAATCATCCCTCAACCCGGCGCCGCGATTACCGCACATTGGACGCCCCGCGCCTCTCCCATTTTCCGGTGGGACCAGAAGAGGTCCGGGCGGCAGGCGGTGCAGAGTCCGCTCTCGTCAATATGCTCCGGAAGGACCCCGGCCTGCATCAGCCATTGCCGGTTCAAGCCTTTCAGGTCCACATGCCATTTGACGCCCCGGCGTTCAATGCAGGAGTCGGCGGCTTTTCCCAGGGCGGCTTCCATCGCGGCGGGAACATCTCCATCTGTCTCAAAACAGCATGGTCCAATACAGGGGCCCAGAGCGGCGCGGACATCAGCGGGCTCGCCGCCATAGGTTTCACAGAGCGCTTTTACAGCATTTGCTGCGATTCCGGCGGCGCACCCCCGCCATCCCGCGTGGACCGCACCCACCGCGCTGGTCTCGGGGTCATACAGCAGGATGGTGCCGCAGTCGGCGGAGAAGACGAACAGGGCCAGTCCCGGCTCGTTGGAAATCAGGGCGTCAGCGGTGTAGTCCCGGGGGTGCAGGAGGCCCTTCCCCGCATCGGCGGAGGTGCAGACGCGGACGGTGGTCTCGTGGACCTGCCGGGCCAAGACGCTCCGTTCGGCCTCCAGGCCGAGGCAGGCGCAGAGGCGGCGGTAGTTCTCCCGCAGGACCTCCTGGCCGTCGCCCTGGCCGGTGCGAAGGTTCAGGCTGTCCCAGGGGGCCGGGGAAGCACCGCCCAGGCGGGTGGAAAAGCCGTGGCGGACGCCGGATAAAACCGAGGCGGACAGCCAGATCAAGCCGTTTTGTTCATGGGTTTCCAGGGGCATAGGGACCTCCTTCCCTGCGTGTCCGGTTTATTCGCTGCATTCGATTCCCAGCATTTCCTGTGCAGTAAAGTCTATCTCCACATTGCTGCACACAAATGTTTTTTCGCGCTCGTCGTGGTCAAATTTGGCGTAATCAACGATAATCGGGGGAATCTGTCCCTCCCTCCGGTCAAAGACGCCGCTGTATTCGTCACCATACCAGCTTCCCGATTTTCCCGGCCAACTATAACCAAAGGCCAAATACAATATATTTTCGACTTGGTAAATCCAATGAAATTTGCTGTCTTAAAATTCCACAACTACATTCCTTGCTCAATCCGTATGATATTCCTTGCAGGTACACTTCTTCCACTTCTTCCCGCTGCCGCAGGGACAGAGGTCGTTTTTGCCAATCTTCTTTACCTTGATGGGCTGTTTTTTCGGCTTCGTCCCGTCTCCGCCGACATTCTCGACCATGCCCTTGGCAACCCGTTCCCGCTTGACTTCCTCGTCCTTCCGCAGCCGCACGGAATACAGCCGCCGGACCGTCTCATCCTGGATAGCCGCGATCATCTCCTCAAACATTGCCAGAGACTCCCGCTTATACACATCCACAGGATTATTGTTGCCGTAGGCCTGGAGCCGGATGCCCTGCTTCAAATCGTCCATGGCGTCGATGTGGTCCATCCAATACTCGTCAACGACGCGCAGCATAATGACCCGCTCCAGCTCCCGCATGATGGGACTGGTGATTTCCGTCTCCTTGGCCTCGTAAAAGCTCTCCGCCGCGCCGATGAAAGTCTCGTTGAGCTGCTCCTGACTTTTTCCGGAAATCTCACTCTCCGAAATGGAAACCGCGCCCTTGGCAAAAAACATCCCCTCCAGGCCCCGCAGCATCTCCTGATAGGCCGCCGTGTCCAGGGATTCCCGCTCCGCAAAGGCCATACCCACATGATTGGAAATCGAGGTGCGCATCATGTTCAGCACGGTCTCCTTGATGTCCATGCCGTCCAGGACCTGCCGGCGCTGGCTGTAAATCAGTTCCCGCTGCTTGTTCATTACGTCGTCATATTCCAGCACAGATTTTCGGGATTGGAAATTGCGGGATTCCACCGTAGTCTGAGCGTTCTCAATAGCCTTTGTCAGCATCTTGTTTTCGATGGGCGTATCCTCGTCCAAATCGAACCGCTCCATCATATTGGTGATTCGGTCCCCGCCGAAGAGACGCATCAAATCATCTTCCAAGGAGATATAGAACCGGGTCTCGCCGGGGTCCCCCTGACGCCCCGCACGGCCCCGAAGCTGATTGTCGATCCGGCGGGATTCGTGGCGCTCCGTGCC
>CAOJHG010000363.1 GCA_948435975.1 uncultured Oscillibacter sp.
GAGAAAATCACCAGTTTGAAGGTCTCCTTGACACGGCTGTAGAGACGGGCGCCGTAATTATAGCCCATAATCGGGAGCGCGCCGGCCGTGATGCCGCAGGCGATGTTCAGGATGATTTGGAACAGCTTGATAATGACCACAAAGGCAGACAGGGGGATGTCCGGGCCGTAGACGCTCTGCTCGCCGTAAGATTTCAGCAGAATATTGTTTACAATGGTGGTCGCCACGATGCACAACTGTGTAAGGAAGCTGCCGCAGCCCAGGGGAAGGACTGGCTTCAAATATTTCCAGCTCGGGACAAAATCGCTGGCCTTGACGCGGAAGACCCGGCTCCGGCGCAGGTAGGCGATGCAAATCAGGAAGCTGACGAACTGGCCCAAAATGGTTGCATAGGCCGCGCCCTCGATCCCCATTTCCAGGACGAAGATTGCAACCGGGTCGCCAATCATGTTGATAACCGCGCCCACTATCATGGCGGCCATGGAGTATTTCGGGCTTCCGTCGGCGCGGATGATAGAGGCCAGCGTATTCTGCACCAGGGCCAGGGGCATCATGATGAAGATGATCCTGCCGTAATCCCGGGTCAGCTCAATGGTGGCTTCCGTAGCACCAAGGGTGTACAGGATGCTGTCTCCCAGGGCATAGCATACGGCAATAATGACTACACCGGAGAAAAAGGACCCCATGATACTGTTTGCCACGGAACGCCCGGCGGCAGATGTGTCTCCCCGGCCCTGAGAGAGACTGAGAAAAGTCGCCATACCGTCTCCAAAAAGGACGGAAGCGCCCCAGCCTACTACGGTGATGGGAAAGGCGATTCCTGTAGCGGCGTTGCCCAGATATCCAATGCCGTTGCCTACAAAAATCTGATCCACAATGTTGTAAAGACAGGAGATGATGAGGGCCAGGGTGCTGGGGATAGCGAATTGCAGGAGCAGCTTTCCCACTTTCTCCCGGCCCAAATAGTTGTTTTCTTCCATAAATTACCCTCCTTTGATCTGTCTGCGGCCAAAAAAAGAGCACATGCAGACGCACGTACCCCAAAAAACAGCGGCACATGCTGGCATTACCGTACCGTAATCAGATTTACGCGCAGTGCGCCACATGTGTCGTTGAATGGCCGTATTCAATTGACAGGCTCTAGTATACCAAAAGGGATTTTCAAAAGCAAAGGGCAATTTCCACAAATTTGAGGGTCCTGAAACACCCCATAAAGTCCCCCATTTCCACGATTCGACGCCTGATAAGGAACTGCGGCGAGAGACTCCTTCCCGCCGCTGTCCGCTTCTTTATTTTACAAGATAGCCGCCGTCCACCGGGATGATCGCGCCGCCCAGGTAATCGCTGGCGTGGGAGGCCAGGAAGATGCACGCGCCCTTCATGTCGTCCCCTGTACCCCAACGGCCTGCCGGAATACGGTCGGTAATCTGCTGGTAGCGGGGATTGTTGGGGTCCAAAAGCGCTGTGTTCATCTCCGTCGCCATGTAGCCGGGGGCCAGCGCGTTGACATTGACGCCCCGTGCAATCCAGTCGTTGCTCAGCTCCTTGGTCAACTGTGTCACGCCGCCCTTTGCCGCAGTATAGGCCGGGACCGTCTGCCCGCCGAACCAGGAAACCATAGACGCAATGTTGATAATCTTTCCATAGCCCTTTTTCAGCATAATCTTCCCCGCCTCCTGGCAGAGAACAAAGACAGAATTCAGGTTGACATTCAGAACCTCGTCCCACTCCTCTATGGGGAATTCCTCGGCACTGTGGCGGCGCTGGATGCCGTGAGCCGTGACCAGAATATCCAAATCGCCGCCCAGCTTCTCTACGCACTCCTGGAAGCCCTGATAGACGTTTTCCCGCTTGCTGAAATCCGCCTGGACGCCGTGGCACTGGAACCCGCGGTCGCAGAACCCCTTCGCCACCTCGAACACCTTCCCGGAGGTGCCTACAATGGCAACCTCGCACCCGGCTTCCATCAGGCCTTCCGCCATGCCATAGCCCAGGCCGCGGGTGCCGCCGGTGACAATCGCCTTTTTACCCTCGATATTAAACAGGTCTTTTCCGTTCATGCTTTCGCTCTCCTCTCATATCCCGTTCCTGAGGCGGAACGGCTTTCTTTCATTTTAGCAAGTTCATAGCGATAGTCAAGGGAGATACCCAGGATTTTCCTCTTCCCCGCTTCGTTTTTGGTCAGTTATCCAAAAAGTCAGGTGTTTTTTGTCGGTTTCGTTCAAGAGCTATCTCTCCAGGCAGTAATTGTAAGAATTTCGTAAGAAACCCATCAAGAATTTCGTAAGAAACACCTGCTATCATGGAAGCATTCTAACCAGGAGATGATCCCATGATACCCAAACGACTCTCAAGGCTCCTGGCGCTCTGCCTGCTTCCATCTCTCCTGACTGCCTGTGCTCAGCCCGCCGCAGTGGAAGCAGAATCCCCTGCGGGCACGATTTGCCGTCATCCTGCGGCGGCGGTTTCTCTCTGGGAACTGAACCCGGAAGCCGACCACGGATTCTCCGACCTCCGGGGCGCGGACCTGCGGAAAATGGACCTGTCGGACCGGCTGGATGACCTCCTCACCGCCGACTTCGACACCCAGACCCAGTGGCCGGACTCCCTGCCGGAAGGGTTCGCCCCCACCACCATCCTGGAACTGGGGAGGGACCCCGGTTCCAGGATGGTGAGATCGGAAGAGCACACGTCTGA
>CAOJHG010000364.1 GCA_948435975.1 uncultured Oscillibacter sp.
GGCCGTCACCTATGACTTCGGGCCGGACGAGCACCGTCACGAGGGCCGGGTCATCACAGCGGAGTTTGAGGATTTTTATCTCGTCTGCTGCTATACGCCCAACTCCAAAGACGGCCTCCTCCGGCTGGACTACCGCATGACCTGGGAGGACGACCTGCGGGATTACCTCTGTGAGCTGGACGCAAAAAAGCCTGTGGTGTACTGCGGGGATCTAAACGTGGCCCACAAGGAAATCGACCTGAAAAATCCAAGCACCAACCGCCGGAACCCAGGCTTCACCGACGAGGAGCGGGGGAAAATGACCAAGCTCCTGGCGGCGGGCTTTGTGGATACGTTTCGCGCACTGTACCCGGACAAAACAGGGGCTTACTCCTGGTGGAGCTACCGGGGCCGGGCGCGGGAGAACAATACCGGGTGGCGTATCGACTACTTCATTGTTTCCGAACGCCTCCAGG
Source organism: uncultured Oscillibacter sp. (assembly GCA_948435975.1). Taxonomy (GTDB): domain Bacteria; phylum Bacillota; class Clostridia; order Oscillospirales; family Oscillospiraceae; genus Oscillibacter. Next base: position 456 of record CAOJHG010000364.1, read on the forward strand.
AACGAATCGAAGGCGCGGACATCTGGAGCGAGATCACCGGAAGCGACCATTGCCCGGTAGTCCTGAATTTGGCCCCGGAGAAGGAGAGGCACGTATGAGCGCTCCAAACCCCAATACCGGGAACTCCATGAACGATTACTTCTCCGCCTTGAGCGACGTTGCCATGCTAACGCCTCATCTTCTGGAAGCCGCCAGCAAGGATAATTTTGTGATCTGACTGCGAAAGCACAAGAACGAGATTCCCCCAAAGCATATGCGTATCGCCCAGCGGCATTTCAAGAGCATCGAAATCTGACGGCAGCAAAAAAGCTGGAGAGTGGAACCCCCGCCCTCCAGCTTTCTTTTTCCTAATCTGCGGTCTCCAGCAGCTCCAGGACTACATCAAATGACTCCCCGTCCCGCCAGATGGTCAGCGTCATTTCGTCTCCTATATGGAAGCGCCTCCGAATGCGCAGAAGGTCCTGACTGACATCCAAAGACTCTCCCTCCGCACGCAGGATATAATCTCCTGCCTGCACGCCTGCGCGCCCGGCGGCAGAGTCCGGCTCCACAGATTGGACCTCCAGGCCCCGAAGACCATCTTCCAGCGTGGTAGACGTTACCAGGACCGTCACGCCGAGGGATGGCTCCGGCTGAATCTCACCGGATTCTAAAAGGTCGTTCACCATCCGTTCCATCAGGGCCGAGGGAATGGCAAAGCCCAAGCCTTCCACTGTAGAATAATCCGAGCTCATTTTGATGACGTTGATGCCCACGACCTGGCCGTATTGGTTGATAAGCGGCCCGCCGGAGTTGCCCGAGTTCAGGGCGGCGTTGGTCTGAATCAGGGTCATGCTCCGCCCGTCTACTTCCACATCCCGGTTAATGGCAGAAACAATGCCGTCCGTCAAAGTGCCGCGAAGCTCCCATCCCAAAGGATTGCCGATGGCGTAAACCGGATCGCCCACCGTCAGCAGGTCCGAGTCCCCGAACTCAGCCGGCAATAGAACGCCCAGGTTCCGCATATCCGACGGCGCGATTTTCAGCACAGCCAAATCATTCTTCTCGTCGCTGGCTACAAAGCGGGCCTCACAGCTATGCCCGGTGTCCAGCAGAATGGTACAGTCCCGCCCCCCTGCAACAACGTGGTGGTTGGTCACGAGGTATCCGTCCTCAGTGAAGATGATGCCGGTGCCCACAGACATGCGGGTTCGGTCAATGTCCACCATCACGGTTACGACTGACGGATTTACCTGCTGGTAGACCTCCTGGGCTGTCAGCGCCGCGCCGTGCTCCTGGAGAATCGCGATTTCCGCGCCCTGTCCGATGGGCCAGGTGGGGATGGTGATTTCTTCCGGCTGTCTGCTGTCCGGCTCATAGTCCCAGCCGAAATGCTCAAAAGGGTCCCGGCGGACGGAGCTGGAGTCCGTCTCCCGGTCTTCAAGAAACCGTATTGCCACCGTGAGTCCCAGCGCCGCAACAACGCATAGAACAAAAACCCGCAGTCCCGTCCGCCGCCTCCGCTTCTGCCGCAGGGGCACCTTTCCCGCCCTGATATCTGCACGGGTATTTCCGGCCTCCTCCGGGCGCGGGGACCTTTTCGCGGCGGGGGGCGGAAGAAGGTCCGTCAGCAAATCCGGCAAATCCTCCTCCGCATGGGGGTGGGCAACCGGCAGGGCGCGGCTGTAACGCTCCACCACCTCCCGGTGGTCCGGCTGGCGGTAGACCTCCACAATTTCTCCAGGGACCCGCCCTGGGCAGGGGACTGGCCTTCGATAGACCTCTACAATCTCTCCTGGGACTTTCCCCGGAAACTGGTCATGCTCTCCCATATGAACTCACTCCGTCGTCAGAGAGAAGGAGAACGTGGTTACTCCATTCTCACTGGTCACATCAATTTTTTCCTTGTGCTGCTCCAAAATGGTCTTGACGATGTAGAGCCCCAGGCCCACTCCGTCTTTATCCTCGCTGCGGGATTTGTCGCTCTTGTGGAACCGCTCGAACAGCAGGGGCAGCTCCCCGGCGGGGATGGTATCTCCCGTGTTCCGAACCACCACCCGGGCCTTGTGCTCCATCACCGAGACGCCCAGATACAGTGTGGACCCGTCCTGGGCGAATTTTGCGGCGTTCTCCAGCAGGTTGTAAATCACCTGGGTAATCAGGTCGTTGTCCCCAAGCACCAGGATAGGCGTATCGGGGATATCGGCGTCCACATCTAAATGACGGTCGTTGATTTTCTTCTCCATGGAAATCAGCACCC
>CAOJHG010000365.1 GCA_948435975.1 uncultured Oscillibacter sp.
GTTGTTCGATAGAGCCGGGGGCGTCCTGGCACCTGTAGACGCCCGCACTCCTCAATCAGATTCCTCTGCAAAAGCAGGCCCACGGTATAAGCGCTGTCTACGCCTCGAATTTGGTCCACATAGGCACGGGTAATGGGCTGGTAGTATGCAATGATTGTCAAAGCCTCTAATGCAGGCTGACTCAGCTTGGCGGGCTTGCGGATTTCAAACGCTGTCCGGACCAAATCTGCATAGTCCGGGGCGGAACAGAGCTGCCAACTGTCCTCAATGTGTAAAAGGCGGATGCCCCGGCGCTCATAGGCATATCCATCCCCCAGGCTTTGCAGGGCTTTTTCCACGGCAGGGCGGTCCAAATCTAATGCGGCGCAGATACGTTCTGTTTGCACCGGCTCTCCAGAAGCAAACAAAATCGCTTCCGCCGCCGCCTCGATGTCCCTTTTCTCCATGTCTCTCTCCTTCTATTCCTGGCTGACCGGATTCTTTGGGGCCTCCTCTGTACAGCAAACGCCAAGGTCCGCGTCCGCCCCTGTGTCTGACAGTTGAATCAGACATGTCCGGCACAGTTCCAGTACTGCCAGAAATGTAGCCACGATTTCGCTACGGCTTCGGTTTCCCCGGAACAGCGCTCGAAATGCTGTCAAGCCCCGGTCTCTCAGCCGCCGGAGGATATCCTGCACCTTGCTTTCCACCGGATACGGCTCATGCTGCACAATCTCCTGAAATGCCGTTTTCGGAGGCGGCAGGCGGCGCTCCAAACGGCTCTGCATTTCTGCCATAGCAAGGATCAGGTCCCCCCGTTCGTGGTCATACTCGAAGACCTCTCCCGGCCTCCTGGACTCTGGGGGCCTTGTCAAAATGTTCCGGCCAAATTCTCCCATTGGTTCCAGGAACTCTGCCGCTGCCTTTATCTGGGCATAGCTCTCGCTGCGGCGGTGCTCCTCCAGAGATTGAATCAGAGCCTCCATCTCGCTTTTGGCTTCTTCATCCTCGATAGAAAGGAGCATCCGCGTTTTGATGTAGACCAAATGGGACGCCATAGCTGCGAATTCGCTGGCAACCTCCAGGTCCAGTTGCTGCCGCCGCTCCAGCCACTCCAGATATTGACTGCAAATCAGAGAGATTGAGATGTCCTGAATCTCCATCCGGTTTTTTCCCAGCAGGAACAGAATCAGGTCCAGCGGGCCTTCAAAATCCTGCAATTCCTCCGACTTGTCATGGACCACCTTTTCCAGCTTGAATACGGGATTTTCCAAACATACCTCCTTGCTTCCCAGTCCGTGAAGGGCTCAGAAGAACAGATAAAACATCGTCATATACACCCACAGGATGGCGTTTCCAATCAACTGACTGGTCAGGCCGAAATATGAAAGGGCCAGCAGTGCCAGCATCCCATAACGCTCATAGCGCATGAAACGGAAATAGGTCCGGTCTGGCAAGAGGACGCCTGCCACTTTTGCGCCGTCCAGGGGCGGAATGGGCAGAAGGTTGAACAGTCCCAGGCCAATAGAAAGAGGCGCCAGGGAGTACAGAAAGAATTCAAAGGCCGCGTTCCATCCAGGGCCGTAGGGCGCGTATTCGTAGATGAGCCGGCCCGCCAGCAGTGCAAGAAGAGCCAGCAGGAGATTTGAAACCGGTCCCGCCAGGGCAGTAACGGCCATTCCCTGCTTGGGCTTGCGAAAATACCGTGGGTCCACCGGCACCGGCTTCGCCCAGCCAAAGCCTGCGGCCAGCATCATGGCAAGACCCAGCCAGTCAATGTGTCGCAAGGGGTTCAGACTGAGGCGGTGCATAGATTTCGCCGTGGGGTCTCCCAGGGCCAGCGCCGCCAGACCGTGGCAGGTTTCATGGACTGTCAGGCACAGAAGGACGGCTAAGGTCCGGGAAAGCGCGTCATACAAAAAAGCGAGGTCCAGGCTCCCCAGAAGACTTTGCAGATGATGCAGCATAATGTCTCCTCTGCCGGGGACAAGGACGGCCTCCGGCTGATACGAAAAGTTTCACTTCATTATAGCAGTTCTTTCCACTAAATACAAGGAAAATCCCGCCTCTTTTCCGCTTTTGGGGGACAAATATGGAAGCAGGCAGCTATCTGTAGGGGATAACTGCCTGCTGCTGGATGCTGCTCTCTTGATTAGGTCCAACGGAATGGCTTCTGTCCGCTTCATCTCTATCCATAGAGCGCCCCTCTACTGATAATCAATAAAGGAAAAACCGTTGTCACTCTTCTTCCGGCGGGGGATTGCTTGCTTTTTCAGCCTCTGGAGCTGGGGGGCCCCCGCCGTCCGCGTTCATCTGCATTTCCTGCCACTGGGCGCGGGTAATCAGCACCTTCCGCGGCTTTGATCCCACGAAGGGACCCACAATACCCCGGTCTTCCATCTGGTCCACGAGACGGCCGGCACGGGAATAATGCACCCGAAGGCGGCGCTGGAGCATGGACACAGAGGCCTGTCCTGTCTCCAGGATAATCTCTACAGCGGCGGGAAGCAGCTCGTCACAGGGTTCTTCCTCTGGTCCGGCGGCTTTTCCTCCCCCGTCCTTTCCGCCCTTGTCCTTCACGGATTCTTCAATCTTGGCAATAACCTCATCGGAATACTGCGCCTCTCCAGACCGTTTCACATAGGACACCACCTGCTCGATCTCCTCCGGCGAAATAAAGCAGCCCTGCACACGGGTGGGTTTTCCGCCGCCAAG
>CAOJHG010000366.1 GCA_948435975.1 uncultured Oscillibacter sp.
CTGGACGGATCATGCTCCCCATGTACCTGATTCTGCTGGTCACCGCCGTAGGAGCCAACCTGGCGACCAAGGGCTTTTTGAGCAGCCGTTATCCAGTTGTTGAAGTTATTTACGCCCTGCTGGCAATATCTTTTGGATTTGCGATCTTTGGCGTGTTCATCCTGTCGTTTGTGCTGATGCTCCAGCGGTTTTACAAAAACCTGCTGCAAGATGAGGGCTACTTGATGCTGACGCTCCCCGTCTCTATCCACCAGCACATCTGGGCGAAGCTGATTGTCTCATCTGTGTGGTTCATTGCAACCATGATTATGGTAACGCTGGCGTCCATGATAATGGCCTACGATGTAAGGGTGCTGCGTGAAGTGCCTGACGCGATTTCTATATTCTTCCACGGTATGCGGCTGCTGAGTCCCTATGAGGCCCTGAACGGCTCCGCGCTCCTGATAGAATCGGGCGTGCTGTTTTTCCTGATGCTGGTTGCGTTCTGCCTGCAATTCTATGCGGCCCTGGCGGCGGGCCACAGCCTTCCTGCGCATAAAATGGCGGCGTCTGTTGCGTTCTTCTTTGTGTTCCTCTTTGCAATCATATTCCTGGGGTCCTCTCTGATGATTGCCGCTGACGAATGGAACCTGTTTCATTTTGAATGGGACCCGGACCCGCTGACGGCGGTTCACGTTGCCATGCTGATTGCCAACGGTTTTGTTGTGGCCTACGGAGCGATTTTTTACGGCATCACCACGTTCTTCTTGAAAAGACGCCTGAACCTGGAGTAAACTGTCCATAGCGCCGCCCGTGGGGAACTGGAAATACACGGGTATGTTATGGAGGAATACTATGCCATTTTTTTCAAATTACGCCTCTGGGATTTCGGAGGAGCTGCTGACGTTTGTCACCGCCATGGTTCCCGTGCTGGAGCTGCGGGGAGCGATTCTTTTAGGCGCTGCGGCGGGCCTGCCGGTGGCGGAAGCGGCGGTGATTGCTGTGGCGGGGAACCTGGTGCCGGTGCCGCTCATTATCCTGCTGGCCCGCCGGGTGGCGAACTGGCTGCGGGGGACCCGGTTCTTCGGTCCGAAAATTGAATGGCTGGAACGGCGGGCCCACCTCAAGGGAAGGCTGGTGCGGAAATACCGGCTGCTGGGGCTGGTGATCCTGGTGGGGATTCCTCTGCTGGGGACGGGGGCATGGACAGGGGCGCTGGTAGCCTCCGTCCTGGATATACGAATGCGGCACGCTCTGCCCGCCATCCTGCTGGGCCTGATTCTTGCTGCGGCCATCACCAGCTTACTTACCATGGGGATTTTTGGAATTTTGTAACAGAAGCCTGAAAGGAGCATCTTTATGAAACGGTTTGGAAATATATGCCTGTTTGCCCTGGCGCTGTCTCTTCTGCTGGCAGGCTGCTCTCCGGCCTACTGGCTGGGTCTCTCTGTACCGGACGAGGAGCTGGAAGAGCGCTGGGAAGGATATGGGGAAGAATATGAAGAAGACTGGGAAGCCGAAATAGAGGAGAAGTGGAGTGTCCTGGCCGGGGAATGGGCTGACCGGCTGGAGTCCGGGACCTCCGCAGACAAGGACCATTATTGGAAGGTCCTGGACAGCGAGGACAACGAGGTTTATACCATTACGGACGAAGAGCAGGTGAAGCGGGTGGACGCGCTGCTCAATGACGACGGCGAATGGGGAAAGCGGCCAGTGTCCGAGGACCCGGGCGACCCGGCGTACAGCTACATTTTCTGCCAGGAAGAAACGCTGAAAGCAGGTCAATCCCCTGATGGAGAGCGGGAAAATGAAGAGCTTGTGCAGTTCTCCGTCTCTGCCTCAGAAGACGTGGTAACGCTGAGAATCCTGGCGGACATCCCCGCTCTTCTGGGTGTGGACCTGGGCGATTATCTGACCTTCACCATCAACGTTCCGTCAGAGACCGCGGAAGCGCTCCGAAACCCGGCACTGTTCACGGAGTAAGATGCGATAAAAAACCGCCGCAGGGTGTACGGTCCTGCGGCGGTTTTATCTATGCTTACGGCTGTTTCTGGATAGAGGCGGCGATCCTGCCGGCCAGAGCTTCCAGGGCTTCCCGCTGGCCCTCCTTCAGTGTGGATTTCAGAGTAAGGGTTCCTTCCAGAATGGTCATGCCCTTTATGCCGCTGAGGATTTCCGTCATGAGCTTTCCGGACTGAGGAGCCCAGGTGCCGTTTTCAATCAGGGCAACGGTACGATTCTGGAGATTGTGGGCTTTCAGGTCCAGCAGGAGCGTTTCCATAGGAGTGAAAATGCCGTTGTTGTAGGTAGAGGCCGCGAAGACCAGATGACTGCACCGGAACGCCTCCGCTACCAGATGAGAAAGGTCTGTGTGGGCCGCGTCATAAAGGGCGATGTTTTTGACGCCCTTCTCTGCCAGGCAGGAGGCCAGGATTTCGGCGGCGTTGTCCGTGCTGCCGTAGACGGAGCCGCAGAAGATGGCGGCGGTGTGGTCCTCTGGGGTGTAGCTGCTCCAGTGCTGGTACTTGTCAATGAACCAGCTCAGATTTTCCCGCCAGATGGGGCCGTGAAGGGGGCAAATCATCTGGATGTCCAGGCCGGCGGCTTTTTTCAGCAGACTCTGCACCTGGGGACCGTATTTACCCACGATGTTGGTATAGTAGCGCCGGGCGTCGGACAGCCACTCTGTCTCAAAACGCACCT
>CAOJHG010000367.1 GCA_948435975.1 uncultured Oscillibacter sp.
CGGCAGACATAGAAGGTGGTTTTCCCGTCCTTCAAGGGGTACTCGTTTCCCTGGTTTTGGAGGACTACCGCCGCTTCTGCTGGGAGGGTCCTTGGCAGCGCTTCCGCCTCCGAGGGATTTGCCAGCACCGCCGTGACCTTTGGTGGCGGGTCTCTTCGGTCCAGAAGCGCCAGGAGGAACATGGCATAGCCCGCTGGGTACTGCGCCGCGTCCGCCGCGATAAAATCCAACTGTTTTTGTGCCGCGGGACCATATGCCTCTTCGGAGACTAGCTGACTAAGCCGCGCCAGGTTCCAAGCCATGAGGGAATTCCCGCTGGGCATCGCGCCGTCGTAGGTTTCCTTTGGGCGAAGAATCAGACGTTCTCCCTCCCTGCTGTAGAGATAGAATCCGCCGTTTTCCCCGTCCTGGAAGCGGGATACAGCATCCCGGCAAAGGCGCTCAGAACGGTCTAAATAACTCTTGTCCAAGGTCGCCCCGTAGAGCGCTAATTGGGCAAAGAGAGTGAAGGCATAGTCGTCCAAAAATCCCTTTACCGCGCCCCGCCGTCCAGCCCGAAAGCTGACATAAAGCGCCTCGCCGTCCCACAGCTTAGCCCAGAGGAACCGGTCTGCCCTTTTTGCGGCATCCAAATAGGTCCGGTTTCCGGCAGCCTGATACAGACGGCACAGCGCGGCGATCATCAGCCCGTTCCAGGCGGTGAGGACCTTGTCATCCAGCCCCAGGGCGCAGCGGTCTTTTCGATACTGCTGGACCCGCTCCAGGAGATCGTCAAAGGAGCGGTTGCCTGGGTCGCTGTGGAGGAGGTTTGGGATGCTCTTGCCCTCGAAATTCCCAGCGGCGGTGATATCAAAATGCCGGTTAAAGGCCGCGCCCGCATTCTCTCCCAGCAGCTCTAAAATTTCCACTGGTGTGAAGAGGTAGAAACGGCCCTCTTCGCCCTCGCTGTCGGCGTCCTGTGTGCTGTAGAATCCACCCTCCGGAGAGGTCAGCTCCCGCAGGACATAATCCGCCGTCCGTTCCGCTGTCAGAAGGTACAGGCCTTTTTTCGTGATGTTGTATGCCTCACAGTAAGCCAAAATCAGCAAAGCGTTATCGTAGAGCATTTTTTCGAAATGAGGGACCAGAAAGCGCTCATCCGTGGAGTACCGGCAAAACCCGCCGCCGATGTGGTCGAACAGTCCGCCCCGGGCCATCTGCGTCAGTGTACGTTCCGCCATTTTCAGGCAGTCTGCGCCGCCTCTCCGCCGGTAGTACGCCAGCAGAAAGAGCAGATTGTGGGCCGCCGGAAACTTAGGTGCACCGCCAAAGCCGCCGTTCCGCGGGTCGAAGCTCTGCCGGTACTGCTCAACAGCGGCCTCCAGCAGTCCTGGAGAGGCTTTTTCTTCGGCGCGGAGGGACTCCTGACAGTTCAGCAGGAGCATGATTTCCCCGGCTTGATTCAGCAGGGCTGTCCGGTCCTTCTGCCACAGCTCATGAATCCGCGCAAGCAGCTCCGCAAGACCCGCTGCGCCGTGCTGACTGTGTTTTGGGAAATAGGTCCCAGCAAAGAAGGGGCGCTGGTCCGGAGTGAGGAAGACGCTGGCAGGCCACCCGCCGCTTCCGGTGAATGCCTGGCAGACAGCCATGTAAACGCTGTCCACATCCGGGCGCTCCTCCCGGTCCACCTTGATAGAGACAAACCACCGGTTCAGCATTCCTGCAATTTCAGGGTCCTCGAAGCTCTCATGAGCCATGACGTGACACCAGTGGCAGGCGCTGTATCCAATGCTGAGGAACACCGGCTTATCCTCTGCCTGAGCGAAGCGAAACGCCTCCTCGCTCCAGGGACGCCAGTCCACCGGGTTCTCTGCGTGCTGAAGAAGGTAGGGACTGGTTTCATTTTGAAGATGGTTGGGCATGGGATCACATCCTTTTCTTGTCGTCAGTGGCGGGATTGTCGATAAGCCTGCCATCCTCGCCGAACCGGGAGCCATGGCAGGGGCAGTCCCAGCTATGCTCCTCGGGGTTGTACTTCAGGGCGCAGCCCATGTGGGAACAGCGGGGAACGGTAGGGGTGAGGAGGCCTAGGGCGGCTTCCAGACAATTCACCGCAAGCTGGGGCCGGAGGATTCTTCGGGAGGGAGAGAATACTTCCGTATATGGATTGCTCTTCCCCAGCACCAGGTCCGTCAGGAGCATTGCCGCCGCTAGAGAAGTGGTCATACCCCATTTGTTGAAGCCTGCCGCCACATAAAGTCCGGGGGTGTTCTTAGCGTATTGGCCAGTATAGGGTACGCCATCCAGGGTCATACAGTCCTGTGTAGCCCAACGGGTAATTGCCCGGGCGCTGGCAGGCTCGTACTTTTTGACAAAGGACTCCAATTCCCGCCAGCCGCCGCCTCGCTTGCCGGTGCGGTGTCCTCCGCCGCCCAGAAGAAGCATATCCCCATAGCTGCGGAAGGAAAGGCCTGTTTCGCTTTCGTCCACATACATGCCGTTCACAAGCGGGACATTTTTCAGGGCCAGCACATAGGAGCGGTGCTGATAGAGTTTTAAAAAGTAGGCGCCGTGTTTGTTGAGGAGAGGAAAGTGGGTGGCAACGATGATTTTCTCCGCAGAAATGGTCCCGCCGTTGGTGACAGCCGTTCCAGGGCCCAGCTCCAGGACCTGGGTATGCTCATAAATCCGCAGGCC
>CAOJHG010000368.1 GCA_948435975.1 uncultured Oscillibacter sp.
GCATGTAGCAGACGCATACCATCCGGTCCCACTCCCGGACCTTTTCCAGAGGATGGGGGGCTTCTGGGAGCGCACCCAGGACCACGTTGCCCCGTCCATGACAAACACGGGTGGTCAGGCGGATGATAACGAGCTGACCGATTTTCTCCGACAGGTCAAAGGCGTAGGGAACCATGTCCTTAGCCTCCTGCATGTTGGTGGGTTCCAGCAGGGGGACCGCCGCCGAGACAGCCTGCCAGCGGGAGTCAAATTCGTTGGTGCTGGAGTGGGCGCTGGGGTCGTCGGAGGTTACGATCACCAGGCCGCCCTTGACGCCGTGCTGAGCCCCGCAGTGGAGCGCGTCCGCCGTACACAGAAGGCCGTTCTGCTTCACGATACACAGCGCCCGCCCGTTGGCCAAGGAAGCGCCCATACAGGCCTGGAGCGCACAGACCTCATTGGTGGACCACTCGGCGTAAAACCTCCGCTCACCGGCGATTTTGCCCAGCATCCCTAAAATTTGGGAGGACGGAGAGCCTGGATAGGAGGCCGCGAAATTGATTCCCGCCTCTACAGCGCCCCGCACAATGGCCTCGTTTCCCTGCATCAAACAGACCTGTCCTGGGGCGTTGGCAGTCATTGTCCATTCCATTGCTTTGAAGTCACCCTCTCTAAGATAAATTCTTGAGCACAGGAGGCGTGGAGGCCCCTTGCGCATATGTGTCTAAGATTCATTTTCTTATCTGGCTAACATTGTAGCAGGTTTCACAAAAAATACAAGTGGCAGGTACCACGATTATGGAAAAATGAGAAGCCCTGCCGGGGCGGAAAAATAGACCAAGCAATTCCTTTGGAAGAAAACTTTTTCTCCCTCTTGCATTTCCCGGCCCGCTGTGCTATAAATAACTGATGTAATTGGCGATGAACGGGAAAATGACGAGTTTGCGCCGTCAAGAGAGGACAGGTCATTGGCTGGGAGCCTGTCTGCGGCGTGTCGTTTGGTTCGCCCGGGAGCTGCTGTGGAGACACGGACGGAGGCCCACCGTTACAGGGGCGTCAAGAGCGTGCTGGTTGGCGCGAATTTGGGTGGTACCGCGGAAGGAAAGAACGCCTTTCGTCCCATACGCTGGGGCGGGAGGCTTTTATATTGTCTCCTATGCCGCTGAAAGGACCCATGAAAACAAAGGAGCATTTATGAAACTAGGCAAATGGATATTTCTGATTTTGCTGGTTTTGCTGGTTTGCGGCGGCCTGCTGGCTTATGACTACTGCTGTGCCGATCCTCCGCCGGTTCCGGCTGGCGGGAGCAAGCTGCCCATTTTAATGTATCATCACGTAGTATCCGACGGAGAGGCGTGCAACGATATGACTGTTACCGTGAGCCGCCTGGAGGAAGATCTCAAGTGGCTGACGGAACACAACTATCACACGGTCCTGCCCAGGGAGCTGGCGGCGGGAGAGGCTCTGCCGGAAAACCCCGTCCTGATTACCTTCGACGACGGCTACCGCAGCAATTACGCCCTGGCCTATCCGCTTTTTCAGAAATATGGGGTCAAGGCCTCTATTTCCCCGGTGGTCTATATGCCGGACAACTGGGCGGAGTCCTTCCTGAGCTGGGATATGTGCCGGGAGATGACGGAGTCCGGCCTGGTGGAGATCGGGTCCCACTCCTATTTCCTCCATAATCTGGACGGCGAGGACGGCAAATTTTCGGAGGCGGGCATCAACGGCGTTCAGCGGCGGCCGGGAGAGTCTGACGGGGATTTTCAGACGCGGGTGCTGGACGATATCCAGAAAAGCTATGACCGCATTGCTGAAGAGACGGGGACCCCGCCCACACTGTTCGCCTACCCGTTCGGAAGGACAGAGCCGGATGCGGACCCCTTGATTCAGGAGCTGTTTCCTGTCACAGTCGTCACCAGCCTCAAACCTGTCTTGGCAGACCTGTCCAACGGCCTGTATAACCTGCCCCGGATTACCGTCTCTATGGACGAGAGCTTGCAGCGCCTGCTGAAAAGGGCGGGCTGAGTTGACCATCAATATCCAAGAAAAGGAGTTTACAGTATATGAGAGAACAATTGGAAGCCATCCGCAAGGGCGCCCTGGAAGCTGTCAGCGGAGCCCAGGACGCGGCGGGACTGGAGGGCCTGCGGGTCAAGTACCTGGGCAAAAAGGGCGAGCTGACCGCCGTCCTGAAGCAGATGGGCGGCCTGCCGGCAGAGCTTCGCCCGGTGATTGGCCAGTTGGCGAACGAGGTCCGCTCCAGCGTGGAAAAGGCCATCGAAGCGCAGTCCGCCGTCGTATCTGAACGGGCGATGAAGGCGCGGCTGGAGGCGGAAGCGGTGGACGTGACCATCCCCGGCAAAAAATACCCTCTGGGTCACAAGCACCCCATGTATGCCGTGCTGGACGACATGAAGGAGCTCTTCATCGGCATGGGCTTTGAAATTTTCGACGGCCCGGAGGTGGAGCAGGCGGAGTACAATTTCACCAAACTGAACGCTCCGGAGGACCATCCTTCCCGGGACTGGACCGACACCTTTTATCTTACAGAGGATTCTAATATCCTTCTCCGTTCCCAAACCTCTCCGATGCAGATTCGGGCGATGGAGACTCATGGCGTACCCATCCGCATGATCTCCGCCGGACGGGTGTACCGCAAGGACGAGGTGG
>CAOJHG010000369.1 GCA_948435975.1 uncultured Oscillibacter sp.
GTAGACCTCTCTGCCGTCCTTCAAATAGTAGAATAGATTGATCTGCATCCAAGTCATCTCGTCCTCATTATAGCTGCCGCTCTCCCGGAGGTTTAAGCTGTTCTCTTCCGCCAGGATTGCCTGATGTGTCTCCAGGAGCTTTTGAATATCCGCAGGGTTCGACAGGGTAGCGGAGACACTGCCGCCATAATTACCATGAAGGGAGACCTCAACTTCCTCCAAGCTTTCCACATCCGGTATCCAGGATTCAACGCCAAACGGGTCCGCCGCGATAACGCAGCAGAGGACGGCGGAGGCGATTATCGTGCCCAGCGCCCCTATCCCGCTGCCCCGGAAGACCTTGAATGACTTCACCAGCAGCATGGAGGCAATGTAGTACCCGATCACCCCCGCGAAAACCATACACACCGCCATGGGGACCACCGCCGCAGTATCAGTCTTCTGGAAGGTTTCACAGAGTATGTTGTACAGCAGCATTCCCCCGGCCAAGGCAAAGCACAGCGCCACGCCATACCGGAACACGGGCTTCATCCATCCAACAGCCACAACATCTCCGGCACTCTCGCTCCGCCGGCGCTGGCAGAGCATCCACGCGCAGCCCAGCAGCACCACGCCAGCCAGCGCATACACGCCGATGATCCAGCCGCGCTCCAAAGTCACCCGGCTGATTGTACCATAGTCAACCCAGCCGTCCGGAAGCACATCATGGGCGCGCTCAATGTTAGACCACAAATGGTTCACCAAATAGACCGTGGGGGACAGGAATTCCACCACGCCTTGATACCCCTGCTCGACCCCGTAGTAAAACATGGTTGTGAGCTCGCTTACCAGGATCTCCGCCAGGGACGCGAAAAAGTGGAAAATAAAATAAAAGGCGGTATAGGCGAAGGGATTGCCGGTAATGAAAATCACGAGAGTGGCGGAGGCGAAATAGAAGAAGCTCTGGCCCGCCACATAGAGGATGGTCATCAGCACGCCCACCGGCTCAAAGATGCCCGCCGCCAGTGTGATGAGGATGGACAGGGCGCCGGCGGCAGCGTAGGGGATCAGCATCATCGTCATGCCGGAGAGGAAGTTCGTCACAAAGAGTCCCTTCCGGGTGATGGGCAGGGAATGGTACAGGCTGACGCTGCGGGCGTTGTAGAGGTAGTGCCACACCGCCAGAGCGCAGACCGCCCCATAGAACAGGGAGACAACGGGCACAATCCAACTGACGGCGGTATAATACAGATCCGTCATTTCCAGCGGACTCATTCCGTGGGACCGGAAGCCCGTGTCCAGCAGGGCCGTCAGCATCGCCAGCGGGGCCAGAATGCCAATCAGGGACGCGCCGCCCCACAACGGCCAGAACCGCATAAGATTTTTCCGGAACAGCGTCGGGTTAAAGTACGATGTCTTTGACTGCATAGTTAGCACCTCCCAGCTCGTATATAAAGATTTCCTCCAGCGTCAGCGGCACGGCGTCCACCAGCATAGGCTCATAGGCCGCCAGCAGGTTTTCCGCCTCCACCGCGTTCATGCGCATAATCAGCGTGTGGATACGGCCCACCTTGGACGCGTGCAGCACAGGGATTTCTGGGGGGACCTCCTCCGCGCCGTCCTTAAAGACTACTTGCAGCTTCACCATATTATCCTGCAATTGGGCCAGAGACCGCTCCAGCAGGACCTTGCCATGGTCCAGGATGCCCACATGGTCGCACACGTCCTCCAGCTCCCGCAGGTTGTGAGAGGAAACGAGAACGGTCGCACCACGCTGGACCACGTCTCCCATGACCAGGGACCACACCTGCCGCCGCATCACCGGGTCCAGTCCGTCCACCGGTTCGTCAAGGATGAGGCAGTCCGGCATACAACTGAGCATAAGCCAGAACGCGGCTTGCTTCTGCATTCCCTTGGAGAGCCGCCGGAGGGTCCGTTTCTCGTCAATTTCGAAGACCTCCTTCAGCTTTTCATAGCGCTCCATGGAAAAGGCGGGATAAAAGCCCCGGTAGAAGCGGCACATGTCCCGGATGGTCGCCTGGGGGAAGTAATACCAGTCGTCGGGAATGGCGGCAATCCTGGCCTTGAGACGCTCATTTTCCCAGACAGGCTGGCCGTCGATGGAGAGGCTTCCCTCGTCCTGACGGTATATTCCGGTGAGACAGCGAATGATGGTGGACTTGCCCGCCCCGTTCGGCCCCACCAGGCCATAAACGCTTCCTGCGGGCACAGAGAGGCTCACGCCGTCCAGAGCGGCAAAATTACCGAAGCGCTTTACGGCATTTTCGACACGAATCATCACGAATTCTCCTTTCGTTCCCCGGCGTTTTTTCCTCCTCCGCCGGATGGGTCTTCTCCCAGAAGCGCACTCAACTCTTCTTGGGTCATGCCGAGATAGCGCAGCTCAGCCAGCAGCTCTCGGACCTTTTCTATAAGATCCTGACAGCGGGATTCATCGGCTCCACGGTCTCCAGTGGCAAAACTGCCCTTACCGGGGACGGAGTAGATGTACCCCTCGCCCTCAAGCTCATTGTAGGCGCGCTGGATAGTGTTGGGGTTGATGGAAAGCTGGGTCGCCAGTGCGCGGACGGAGGGGAGCTTTTCATCCGTGGAAATCGCGCCAGTGACAATCAGCCTGCGCAGGCCGTCCTTAATCTGCTCGTAAATGG
>CAOJHG010000370.1 GCA_948435975.1 uncultured Oscillibacter sp.
TCGTGGTCCACGATGCCACCAAGTTCATCGGCGGCCACGGCACCACCTTGGGCGGCATCATCGTGGACTCCGGCAAGTTCGACTGGAAGAAAAGTGGGAAATACGCTCCCATCTCAGAGGCCAATCCCAGCTATCACGGGGTCTCCTTCGTGGATGCCGCAGGTCCCGCCGCCTTCGTTACTTATATTCGGGCCATCCTCCTGCGGGACACCGGGGCAACCCTTTCCCCTTTCAATGCCTTCCTGCTGCTCCAGGGCGTAGAAACCCTCTCCCTGCGCTTGGAACGACATGCGGAGAACACAAAGAAGGTCGTGGAATTCCTTTCAAAACATCCCCAGGTGGAGAAGGTCAACCATCCCTCCCTGCCCAGCCATCCGGACCACGCGCTATATGAAAAATACTTTCCCAATGGCGGCGCGTCCATTTTTACCTTCGAGATCAAGGGCGGACAGGCAGAAGCACACAAATTCATCGACAGCCTGGAAATCTTCTCCCTCCTGGCCAACGTCGCGGATGTGAAATCTTTGGTCATTCATCCCGCTACCACCACCCATTCCCAGCTCAGCCCAGAAGAACTCTTGGACCAGGGCATTCACGAAAATACCATCCGGCTCTCTATTGGCACTGAACACATTGACGATATCCTTGCCGACCTGGAGAATGGATTTGCCGCCGTCCGATAAATATGCACAGCCTGTCCTGCAATCATCTCATCCCTTATAATTCCATGCAAAACAGAAAGAACGCGGCCTTTTCAAGACTGCGTTCTTTCTTGTTTTGATTTGGTTTTTGCCGCTCAGACCCCGGCGGAGTGCAGAAGGCGGGCTCTGGGAGGCCTCTGGCCGCGGTTCTTCCGGTCGCGGCTCTTGGGATGGCTCAGTTTATGATAGCAGTGCAAGTACGCGGGCACCAGAAACAAATCCGCCAAAATCCAAGCCGCCGGAGAGGCAAAGCAGGCGGCGGAAAAGCCCAGCATTGGCACCAGCATGGCAATCATGCCCCGTCCGGCCATCTCCAGCACGCCAGCCAGCGTCGCCAGAGGGGAAAAGCCCATGCCCTGAATCATAAAGCGGAAAATATTGACCAGGGACAGCGGGAAGTAGAATATGGTCAGCGTCATCAGATACTGTCTGGCCAGAGGAAGCAGAGGTGTGCTCTCCGCATCCAGGAAAAGCATGTTCAGGGGTTCCGCACAGAAGTATGCCACTATCAGAGCAATCACGGAGTAGACCGCACCCAGAATCACACAGGCCCGAATCCCCTGATGGAGACGCTCCCAACGTGCCGAGCCTACATTCTGTCCGCCGTAGGTCGCCATGGTGCTTCCCATAGCGTCAAAGGGACAGCAGAAGAACAGGGATACCTTGCTGGCGGCGGTGACCGCTGTGACATAGGCCGTGCCCAGACCATTGACCGCCGCCTGAATCATAACGCTTCCAATAGCGGTGATGGAATACTGGAGGCCCATCGGAAGGCCCATCACACACAGTTCTCTCATCCGGCGCCACTCCCAGCGCCAGTCCGCCCGCTCCATCCGGAGAATGGGGTAGCCCCGCAGCATCCGGAGGAGACAGCCTGTCCCTGCCAGAAGCTGAGAGAGCACCGTTGCCAGGGCTGCGCCGAAAACGTCCAGGTGGAACGTCAGGATGAACACTACATCCAGGACCATGTTCACAATCGCCGCCGTGCTCAGCCAGATAACCGGCGTGCGGCTGTCTCCCAGGGCCCGGAGGACGCCGGCAGTAAAGTTATAGAGGAAGTAGGCAGGCAGACCCGCGAAAATGGTCAGGATGTAGCAGGAGGCCCGCTGGTAGATGTCGGAGGGCGTGTGCATCCCAGTGAGAATCTGGCCGCAGAAGAGGACTGTGGAAACCGTCAGGGCCGCCCCCAGAAGCAGACAGAGCCACGCGCCCCCGGTGACATAACGGCGCAGCTCCTTTTCATCCCCCGCGCCAAACTGCTGGGCAACAGGGATGGTAAAGCCGCCGCAAACGCCCATGCAGAAGCCCACTACCAGGAAGTTGATGGAACCAGTAGCACCCACCGCCGCCAGAGCATCGCCGCCCAGGGTCTTGCCCACAATGGCGGTATCCACCACGTTGTAGAGCTGCTGGAACAGATTCCCCAGAAAAACGGGAATCCCAAAGCCAAGAATCAGCCGCATGGGACTGCCTTTTGTTAAATCCTTTGTCATAGAAATTACCTCGCTGTGAATCCAAATGTATAGGGACACTCTGGGAATTCTCCCAAAGCACTCTGCCCATTATAGTCATATTAGACAAAAAAGCAACTGTAATTTTGGATAATCTTCCCGTTTTCAGGTCTTGGGAAATTGTGCAATCTTTTGCAGCGGCGGATATATCGGAGAAGACGCCCCTCGACCTGGCTCCAAAGATGCGCTATAATGAAAAAAAGGATTCTTGTGTATTTCCTGCTGGACTCCCTGCGCCGCTTTGGCCGGAAAGGTGAACAGGAGGTCTGCTGGAAGCTTCGACCCAAAATAAAAAACCTGCGGGTCCTATCCATCTGAGATGGGACCCGCAGTTTTTATTGCCGTGCGGCTGGGAACAAAAGCAAACCAGCGCAACTTATAAGCCCAAAATCGCCGATGCAAAGCGGAAGTAAATCAGGAGGGAAATCGCGT
>CAOJHG010000371.1 GCA_948435975.1 uncultured Oscillibacter sp.
CTCCGGCCGCCAGAGGTTGTGCTTCAAATGGTGGCGGATACGTCCTGCGTCGCACATGCCGGAGGCGGAAATAATGACCTTGGGCGTGGGGTCCTCGTTCAGAGCCTTGGACTCCTCGCTGCTCTCCGTCAGACAGAGGTTGGGAAAGCGGAACATATTGGTCCCCTTCCGCACCAGCCATACGGCGTCATGGTCCATATAGCCCCGCAGGTCGCTGTCAAAGATAGAGGTGGCCTTTTTCGCCAGAGGAGAGTCGATGTACACCGGGAAATCCGGGCAGGAATGCACCATATGCTTTTCCTTGATTTCCCGGATGAAGTACAGCAGCTCCTGGGTCCGGCCCACGGCGAAGGAGGGGATGACCACATTGCCGCCCCTGGCCATGGTCTGGTCTATGATTCTGGCCAGATTGTCGGTATAGCCCCAGTTCTCCGGGTGGTTCCGGTCGCCGTAGGTGGATTCCATAACCACGTAGTCCGCGCCGCTGATTTGGACCGGGTCGCGGATAATAGGCTGGTTGATGTTACCGATGTCGCCGGAGAAAACGATACTCTTCTTCACGCCGCCTTCCATTATGTCCATGGCGATAAACGCAGAGCCCAGAAGGTGGCCGGCGTCCACATATTCCACATCCACGCCATCGCAGAGGTGAACAAGCTGGCCGTATTCGCAGGTAGTCATGAACGTCATGACCTTCTCCGCGTCCTCCACGGTGTAGAGCGGCTCGGTCCTTGGTGCGCCGGAGCGCTCGCCCTTGCGGTTCTTCCACTCGGCGTCCTGCTGCTGGATATGGGCGGAGTCCAGAAGCATGATCTGCAGAAGCTGGGCGGTGAGGCGGGTGGTGAGGATGCGGCCCTGGATGCCCTGCTTGAACATCTTGGGAAGACGGCCAGTGTGGTCAATGTGGGCATGGGTGACAAGAACGAAATCGATGGTGTTGGCAGCAAAGGGGAACTCGTCGTTGGAAATCTCGTCCCGGCCCTGCTGGAGGCCGCAGTCGATCAGGATGCGCTTTCCGTTGACTTCCAGACAGTGGCAGCTTCCTGTGACGCATTGATCCGCGCCGTAAAAGCTGAGCTTCATAATGGGTCCTCCTTGTCTTTATCTTGTTTTCTCTTGGCTTTATCAAAACTGCCAGGGTTCTCTATTTTTAGTATAGCACATTTTGACAGAATATACAACGAGGACTTTTTAGACAATTTCAGAAAAGCGTCCAGCGCCGGGGGCTTTCCTTTTTGGTGGCTTCTGTGATATAATCAGAAAATAAAACAGGCTGTCAATTACCGCTTTTCTGGACGTTTCAAAAACCCAGCTCGACGAAAGGAGGTCCCTCCATGGCCCAAACGGAGACCCTGCTCATCCCCTCCCTGCTGGACGCCCACTGGCCCCTTCTCCGCTGGGCCTTCGAGACTCCTTCCCGCCATGTGGTCATTCTGGAGGAGCGCCGGGAAATCGAGTCCCTGGGCCTGCGGCATATCCACAACGATTTGTGCTATCCCTTCGTCCTCATCACCGGCCAGGTCCTTGCCGCCCTCCGCTCTGGGCAGTATGACCCCGCCCGTACCGCCGTGCTGATTTCCCAGGCTGCCGACGGGTGCCGGGGGTCCTGTCTGATACGGCTCCTGCGGCCCGTGCTGGACCGGGAGGGCTATCCGCAGGTACGGCTCCTTTCCTTCAACGCCAGGGGACTGGAGCGGGACTGCGCCCTGCCTGTTACGCTCACAATGGCTCTCCGTGCGGTTGCCGCCGCTTTCTGGGGGGACGCGCTGCTGCTGTTGGGGAACCAGCTCCGGCCATACGAAGCGGTTCCGGGAGATACCAGCCGGCTGACTGCGCACTGGACAGAACAGCTCTCCGAGGACCTGCGGAATAACCGGGGGTTGACGCCTTGGGGCATCCTCCGCCGCTGCCGGAAGCTGGTCAAGGACTTTCAGGCGGTCCCGCGGACAGAGCGCGCGGTGCAAAAGGTGGCTGTTGTGGGGGAATTGTACACTAAATACTGCGGTCTTGGCAATTGGAACCTGCCGGATTACCTGGAAAAACATAGCTGTGAGGCGGGTATCAACGGCCTGACCTGGTACGCCCTTTATTATATGGATACCCATTTGGAAGGAAGCCCTGTCCCCATACGGCTTGCGGGAAAGGTTCTGATGGCCTGGGCGCTGCAATTTCAGCGGAAGTGGATTTCCATTCTGCGGGAGGCAGACTTCTCCACCCTGCCGCCCTATCAAGAGGTGAAAGCGCTGGCCCTGCCTTCGGGGTGTGCTCTCGGCTGCGGGTGGCTGCTGTCTGCGGAAGCTGCGGCATGGGTGAACGCGGGATACCGGAAGGTACTGGCGGCAATGCCCTTTGGCTGTCTGCCGGGGCACATCTACGCCCGAGGAGTGTATGCGCGGCTGCAGCGGAGTCTCCCAGGAAGTCTCATCGCCGGTGTGGATTATGACGCCTCTACCCGGGAGGGCACTATACAAAACCGTATCCGGATGCTCCTTGATACAGAACTGGAGCCTTTGCCCGCAGACGGTAAAACTCCATAAAAAGGCGGCGGCATCGTTCCAGTCGCCGCCGCTCTTTTTTGATTTCGTTCAGGCGGAAATGCAAACCGCATGGCAGATGGAGGGGA
>CAOJHG010000372.1 GCA_948435975.1 uncultured Oscillibacter sp.
CCTCATATATATGAAAAAGTCTGCCCCTCGGCAGACTTTTTCGACAGCCTGGCGCCTGCCGGAAAACCGGCGGGCGTTTTTAAATCTCACAAAGAAACCAAAAAATTTCAAAAAAATTGGATTGACCGGGAACGCCGGACCACCGTTGCTGTCTATACCAGTGTGGGCCCACAACACAGAGAAAGGAGAGAGGCAGATGGAAGATCAAGCCATTGTAGACCTTTACTGGCGGCGTGACCCGGACTCTATCCGGCGGACCGATGAGAAATACGGGAATTACTGCCGGACCATCGTCCGAAATATTCTGCCGGATGGCCGGGACCAGGAGGAATGCATCAACGACACCTGGATGAAGGCCTGGAACGCCATGCCGGATCAAAGACCCAGCCTGCTGGCACCCTTCCTGGGGAAGATTGCCCGGAATCTGGCCTTCAACCGCTGGCGGGCAGGCCACGCGGAGAAACGGGGCAGGGGAGAGCTGCCCCTGATCCTGGACGAGCTTGCGGAGTGCGTCTCACCCGACGACACCTCCCGGACCGTGGAGACGGCGGAGCTGGAGGAGTCGGTGAACCGCTTTCTCCGGGCTCTGCCGGAACGGGACTGCAATGTGTTTCTGCGGCGCTTCTGGTTCGCGGAGCCTGCGGCGGACATTGCCCGGCGCTATGGAATGAAGGAGGCCACAGTGCGGACCAGCCTGTTCCGCAGCCGGGCGAAGCTGCGGAACTTTTTGGAAAAGGAGGATCTGTTATGAACAAACAGGAACGGCTGTTCCTTGCTATCGGCGGAGCGGACCCGGAGCTGGTGGCCCGCAGTGAACAAAGAAGGCGGAACCACTGGTTCAGGTACGTTCCGGTCATCGCGGCCTGTCTGCTGATGGTGCTGACGGTATTCCAGATCAAACCGCTTTGGGCGGCACCCCCCGACGTCGTTTCTCCAGGAACACCGGGGCCCGGCCTATGGAATCCGCCAGAGGATGAGGAGCCGGGCGGGCAGGAGCTCATTCTGCCGGAGGGGGGCGGCGAAATCGGGACCCTGCGGCTGCTGAGCTGGGCGCCTCAGTCTCAGGAGGAGGCGGTGGATTTCCTGATTTATGTCAACGAAGAGCAGTTTTCTATCTGTGAAGAAGATGGACTTTACAGCATCAGAAGCATCAGCCCTCTGCCGGAGGGCTTCCCGGTCTGCGGCCTGGATATCCGCCATCTTCCCGGAACAGCGCCCCAGGAGGCCAGGGAGTCGGCGGAGGCGGCTTTGGAGTATTCGGACATGACTCACGAGGAGCTCTCCGCCGCCCTGCCGGGCAGCCTCTATCTGCGGTCCGGCGGGGGGACGGACTGGGACTCGGAGCAGGCGGAGCTCTGGTTTGTGGAGGACGGACAGGGGGGGACCTTCGTCCTCATGGCCCGGTATTTTCTGGAGGCTGAGGAGGGATTGGGACAGCGCTTCCGGGACATGGTTTCCAGCTTCCGGGTGGTCTCTCTGAACGAGACCGTGCCCGAGTGGATGCGCTCTCTTTATGAGACAACAGAACGCCTGTTCCCGGCGCTGCTGTCCGGCGACCTCTCCGGCGTCTCCGATTTGCTGGCGGAGGATGCCGATGCGGACGCTTACGGGGAAAATGTCTGGGAGAACATCAGCATAGCTTCCGTGGACTACGCGCCGGATGACGACCGGGACCCCCATTCCGCGATTGTGTCCGTCAAGCACCGGCTGAATCTGGAGGACGGGGAAAGCTTCAGCTATCTGACCATGGAGCTGGTCCGTCAGGACGGACAGTGGCGGCTCTCCTGGTCCGGCATCGAGAAATAAAGAAAACCATGCCCCGCTCTGTGGAACGGGGCACGGTTCCTGTTCAGATGTTCATCTCAATGCCCCGGTCCCGGAACGGGGCCAGAACATCGGGGGTGCACATGGAGCTCCAGAAAACCGAATACAGATTTTTCAGCCGTTCCCATCCCTGCACACTGGTGACGTCGAAAATGTCCTCCTCGCCGTCCCAGTCCGGCTTCAGCAGAAAATAGATACAATTTCCGCCGTCAAACTCCAGCTCCAAAACCTTGTCCAGGTCTTCCTCTGTCAGCCGCAGCTTCTGAAAATAGGACACCATCTCCGGCACCGGTTCCTCCAGGTAACAAAAATGATCCACTGGCTCCAAATACCGCCGTTTCATCTCCGCCAGCTCCGATTCAAAGCTGGGGCTTTGATCTAAAATGCTGTCAATGACCACCAGCTTGAAATTGAAATCCGCGAACATGCCGCTTTCATCTGTAAAACGGGACATCACGGTCCCCTCCCTTCATGTCATGGAAATGCCGGACAAACACAAAAGGTCTGTCCGGCACTCCGTCCAAAGTACTTTATTTTGCCAGAACCTTCTTCAGCTTGGCAAACCGGGGCAGGGAATCCTGCTTGGGCAGCTTGGGTTCACCCTGTACCAGAGGCAGCACATAGTCGATGAAAGGCTTCTCCACACCGTTATGGGCGGCATTAATCCACTCCAGAGGCACTTTCTTCTCTGTATTGGCTACATCGGTGAGACCCAGCAGCTTAGTCTTGCAGACATAACGACCGTCCTCGTAGCAACGCTCGAAGCCCACC
>CAOJHG010000373.1 GCA_948435975.1 uncultured Oscillibacter sp.
TCAGCCAATACAGAATTCCATTGAGCATGACCCGATTGTCTTTTCCGGGCCTTCCGCCATGTGCCGGCTTTTCTGGCGGCAGCAGCTCTTTCACCTTATTCCACTGTTCTTCTGTCAATTCATGTCGTTTCATGCCTTTACTTTACTGCTGCTTCCTTGATTTGTCTATCCTTTGTTTGAAGACACCCTTTAGGGCAGGGGCCTATTTTTACTTTACAATTCGTAATTTCAAAAGTTGTGACCAGCAGAGAGAGGGGTTCCTCCCTGCTCCGGCAGAAGACCGGCGCATTGTGCGGCGGACGCCGTCAGGGTTTGCTCCAATTCCGCAAAGCGTAGCAAAGGAGTTTCGTTAAATTCTGCACCCCACCGCAGTTCCCGGTAGACGGTGTTCAGCAAAGACTGCTGCTCTTCCACAGTTCGCCGAAGGGGGTCTGTCTGTTCGGACGCGAGGAGTCCCTTGTTTTGAAGCTTTGTTAAAAGCACCTGAAACAGGCACTTCCGCTGGTAAAGATATTCCAGATCATAGAGAAAAGGAAGTCGCCACTGAAAGCCGCTGTGTTGGCTCAGATACCGCAGGCAGCTTCTGACGGCTTCCGCCCCCTGCCCGCACACTTCCGCCTCCTGCAAATGACCGGTAGCTCTCCGGAGAGAAGCCGCGAGGATTTCAGCAATGTCCCAAGCCCGCTGATAGCGTATCCAGCGGAGGGTAAATCGCTGCTGTGCCTCCGGAATCCCGTCCACATTGATCCAGTTTTCCAAGTGCTCCCTCGTGACCTGAAGGCCGGAAAGTCCCTCAGAATCTGTGCAGATGATCTCACGATCCGAATGGTAGTCCAAAGCGAGGTAGTGATCCATCCGGTGGAGCATAGCCGCGTTTGGATAATACTCCAGGCCGCCCATGTTGACCGGACCCAAGACAACCCGGCCTGGTCCATGGTTTCGCAGAAGGTCCAGACATTTTTGACAGGACGGAACGGAGACCGCAGTGACATCGTATCCCCAGAGTCTCAGCGCATAGTCCAAGCCCTGATTCGGGTCGCGGAAAGTGGTCAGCAGGCGGTCGAAATGCTCGTCCTCGCAATGGCGGATTCCAAAGGGGGTTCCCGTGGAGAGCTCAAAAAGGGATACGTCAATGGCGCTGTCCTGTATGACGTTCAAACAGGCGTAGCTGCCGCAGCACACCTGATTGCTGTATACTTTCACGATTCCTCCACCAGACTCCGCAGCGCCTCCCGGTCGAGCTTTCCGTTTCGGTTCCTTGGAAGCGGGGACTCCGTAAACAGGAGCTCCATATTCCGCAGATAGGAGGGAAGCGTGCTGCGGCATTCCAAAGCCCTCTGCTGGGAGGCGGAAGAATTTATATGAAGCACCGCGGCGGCACGTTCGCCGGAGAAGGCGTCCGGAAGGCCAATCACAGCGGCCTCCAGTACCCCCGGGCAGAGGCGGAACCGATTTTCAATCCAGCCGCGGTTGACCCGGTAGCCCCGAATCTTCAGAATATCGTTGTTTCGCCCGCAAAAGAAAAGAAAGCCCTCGGCGTCGATGCGGAACAGGTCCTTCGTCCGGACACAGCGTTTCCCGTTGTCTGGGTTCACAAAAAAGGGATCCTCCTCTCCATCTGAGTGGCCCCAATAGCCCTCCATCACGTTGCCGCCTTCTACAACCAGCTCTCCGATTCCGGTCTCCGCGTCCACATGCTCCAGGCGGACCGTCACTCCGTCCAAGGGCTGGCCGCAGGAGCCGGCCAGGATCTTGTCCTCCCGCCCCGGCGGCATGATGGACACGCGCTTGCACTCTGTCAGGCCGTACATGGGGACGAGGCGCACCGCCGGCAGCCGGGCGTAAAACTCCCGGATCAGCGGCAGTGGGAGAAGCTCTCCCGTAAATGTAATCATCCGCAGGTCAGGAGCAGCGCAAAGCCCCGCCGTTTTCAGCAGTAGATTTCCAACCGTCGGGATCGTGGGCAGCACCGTGATGGCCTGGCAGCGCAGGAGGTATGGAATCTGCTGGAGCATTCTGGAACTGTCCAGAAACAGGAAAGCTCCGCTGAAGAGCGCGAGAAAAATCTGGTACATTCCATAGTCGAAGGAGAGGGGCAGCGCACAGAGAATGCGGTCGTTGCGGGTAAGCTCCAGCCGGGAGAGAATCGCCTCGCAACAAAAGAAAATCTGCTTTTGACAGCCGAGGACGCCCTTGGGGGTTCCGGTGGAGCCGGATGTATAAATGAGATAGACCGCGGTGTCCTCCGCCTGAAGCGCACGACCACCGCCGACGGACGGAACGGGGGGAGGAATACTGGAGACTACCAGGGCCGGGGCGCAATTCTCGAGTATTTCCCGCCGACTGGCCAAATCCAGACAGTCGCTGAGCGGGACGCAGATGCAGCCCTCCGCGATGCAGGCCAGCAACGTAAAAGCGGCCAGCGCCGGGTTGCTGTCACTCACCGTGACCCGGTCGCCTTTTCGGAGACGGTGTTCCCGAAACAGCAGGCGGCAACCGTTGACGGCCTCATGTATCTGCCGGATTGTATAGTCCCGCGTTCCGTCGGAGAGA
>CAOJHG010000374.1 GCA_948435975.1 uncultured Oscillibacter sp.
TCTTGGATTCTCATGAATCTTTCCCAAAATAACCATCCGGTCCCAGGTGACAGGCTTTGCAAACATCTGGGAGATATCTGGCGGGGACTCTACAGGATGCGGGTGGGCCGCTGTACGCTTCTCCCCATAGTCGCAGAAGATCACAGCGGGGAGAATACCATTTTGCAGGTCGTCCCGGAGACTCTTTATTTTGTCCCTGGTGTTCAGTTCCCAGAGCCGCTTCTCCAGAGGCCGCCCGCTGGCGAGGGCAATCAACGGGTTTTCCGCCAGAGTCTGCACCACTGCCGGACGCAGTACCCGGCAGGGAGTCTCTGTGTTCTCCGGCTCTGATACAATCACGTTCACCCCGCACTGGAGCGCCGCCTTTGACACCCGGAAGGCCATGTTTGTTTCAAAGACCCTGCCAGGAACGGCAGTGCTCACTTCCTTCTCTCCGTCCCATAGCGTGCTCAAATCCGGCTCGCTCAGGCGGAAAGCCCAGATTTTCTCTTCTGGCAGGCAGACCGTCTCCACACTGTACCCGGCGTCGATGTGGGCGCTCTTCAACTGCTCCAGGGAGACTGTCTCATATTGGTCCGGCGGAGGAGCTTGGAATCCCTCGGGAATGTCGAATTCCTGAAATTTTGCCCGCACCCACTCTAAAACCGAAAGAGCGCAGATAACAAGCTGTTTTTCCGGCGTCTCCTTTCCGCTGCCTGCTGTAGCGGCAAGCTGGTAGGTTGGATAGCGGATACTTTTTCGCAGCACTCTGGGCTTGCTTTTTCGTTCCATATTGAACGCCTCCTATGACCGGCTCTTCAAAGTGCTCCGCCGCCTTTTTGGAGCCTGAAACGCCGCCTTAAAAATCCCTGCTTGATAAGCCCGTCCTTTTCCCGTATAATAAAAACCATCTATAAAAGCAAAAAGGAGTGTTTCATTATGAGAATCGCAATCCCTTTTGAAAACGGCATGATTTACCAGCACTTCGGCCATACTGTCCAATTCAAGCTCTACGATACGGCAGATGGTCAAATCACCAGCGCCCAGATTGTAGACACCAACGGAAGCGGTCACGGCGCTCTGGCCGGGTTCCTCTCCAGTCACCAGGCAGACACCCTGATCTGCGGCGGCATCGGCGGCGGGGCTCAGGCGGCTTTGGCAGAGGCTGGCATCCGGCTCTACTGCGGCGTTACCGGCAAGGCGGATGATGCGGCAAAAGCTCTTCTGGCAGGCTCCCTGGTCTATGACCCCGACGCGCACTGCCAGCATCACGGCGAACATCATGGTCAAAGCTGCGGCGGTTCCTGCCACTCGTAAGAACCGTCAAAAGAGAAGCCGCCGCAAAGCCGCCATCCCACGAATGTCACCGTTTCCGGCGGCAGGCGGCTTTGAAGGGGGCCTGCAGCGCGTGGAGCACCTTCTGCCACGGCGTTACGGCTCCTCCCGCCGGTTCCACCATTAAAGCCAGAACCCCTGCGCGGTTCGCCGCCAGCATGTCCGTCAGCAGCTTGTCTCCCAGCATGGCGGTTTGCTCCCGCTCTGCCCCCGCCCGCTTCATCGCCGCCTGAAGGCCCCTTGCGGACGGCTTCCCCGCATGGCCCTGGTAGGGAATCCCAAGGTCCGCGCAGAATTCCTCTACACGTTCCCCCGAGCGGTTATTGGACACAATCATACATTGGATATTCTCCCCGGACAAGGCGGCAATCCAGTCCCGCAGAGCCTGGTCCGGACGGCGGCAGGACTTGGGAGCCAGGGTAAAATCCAAATCGCTCAGCAGAAGCGTCACTCCCGCCTTCTTCAAAAACGCCGGCGTAACCTCCCGGTAGTCTGAAAAGAGATAGTCTGGGATCAAGGAAAACGGCATAGGCGGCTCCTCTCCTGCATAGGATTTCTCGGCGAACCCCGGAAGGCCAGCGGTCTTTCCGGACACTCCACGTCAGTATATACCAATTTGGCCCCCGCCGCAAGAGGGAGGAGGAATCACTTTGCAAATTTACCTAGCCGCCGCGCCGGACGCCGCCCAGGAGGCCTCCCGTCACCGCCGCCCCTTGGCCCATGTGGCATACCGCATTGGACCGGACTCCACACTCCTCCGGCAGAGCCTGCTGCTGCAAACGAAGGGCGGTCTGCTCTCCGTCAGCGACCGGGACGCGCCGCCCATCGAGGACCCAGACGCCTTATGCGCGGCAGTCCTCCGGGAATGCGGTCGAAGAGGATATCAAGGCGCCGTGTTGGATTTTGAGGACGCTCCCCGGCAGGATCGCCTGTCCTTTGCTGAGCGGCTTGGGGAAGCGCTCTCCAACTCCCGCCGGACGCTGTACCTGCCTGAACGCTTTCACGCCGCCGCACAGAATGCTGTCCTTCTCATCTGCACAGCCATTTCCGGCGGCAGTTTTTCTCAGCGGCTGGAAGAAGCAGTCTCTTGTTATGGCGGCGCAGGGCGGCTGGCGCTGGACGTTCAGCGGCTTCGGATGGATTTTTCCCTGCCCGCCCGGTCCGGTGAGGGAGAGCCTTTGCAGGAGGATACATTTCAGGCGCTTCTGGAACG
>CAOJHG010000375.1 GCA_948435975.1 uncultured Oscillibacter sp.
TACCCAACCCGGAGCTGACGGAGCTTACCGCCCCCTATTTCCAGCCCTATGCCGCCCCCGACGGCTTCCGCCCGGATAAGGTAGTCTCTGTCGATGTTGCCACTACGGACCTCCTCCCGGAAAACGCCAAGTGCTATATTGGGAAAATTGATTTGGCGCTGGACCATCACCTCTCCTTCCAGCATTTCGGCCGCGCCAACCTGGTCCGCCCAGAAGCCGCCGCCTGCGGGGAACTGCTCTATGACATCCTTTCTCATCTCGGCCCCATCACCCCGAAAATCGCCCTGCCCCTCTATGCAGCGGTTGCTACGGACACCGGCTGCTTCGCTTACAGCAACACCACCTCCCGCACCCATTCCATTGCCGCCGCGCTCATAAACACTGGCATTGACTTTCAGAGCGTGAACAAGCGCTTCTTCCAGACGAAGACCCGAAAGCGCCTGGAGCTGGAAGCCGCCATGCTCAGCGCCATGGAATTCCACGACGGGGACCGGATCGCGGTTTTGTCTGTACCCCTGTCTCTGATGGAGCGCTTCCAGGCTACGGAGCGGGACGCGGAGGACCTCTCAGCCCTGGGCGCAC
Organism: uncultured Oscillibacter sp.; assembly: GCA_948435975.1. Taxonomy (GTDB): domain Bacteria; phylum Bacillota; class Clostridia; order Oscillospirales; family Oscillospiraceae; genus Oscillibacter. The sequence continues at coordinate 583 of CAOJHG010000375.1, forward strand.
AGATTGAGGGCGTGGACTGCGCCATCACTATGCGGGAACGGAAGCCCAATGTGTGGAAGATCTCCCTGCGCACCAGCCCACGAGTCAACGCCACCAACGCCTGTGTTCTTCTGGGCGGAGGAGGTCACTCCGCCGCTGCCGGATGCACTGTTGAGGCGACCTGGGAAGAGGCCAAGCTGCGCATTCTTGCCGCTGTCGAACAGTCCATGCGCAAGGAAGCGCAAAGCTGAGACCATGCCCAACGGAATCATCATCATCGACAAGCCCGCCGGATGGACCAGTATGGACGTGTGCGCCAAAATCCGGGGCATCCTCCACGAGAAGCGGGTGGGCCACGGCGGTACGCTGGACCCCATGGCAACGGGCGTTCTTCCCGTCTTCGTGGGGCGGGCGACACGGGCGGCGGAGTTCGCGGAAAACAGCGGCAAGGAGTACATCGCGGGTCTTCGTCTGGGCGTTTCCACCAATACTCAGGATACCAGCGGCGAGGTGCTGGAGGAACGGGAAGTCCTTGTCACCAGGAGCCAGTTGGAGGAAGTCCTTGCCCGGTTCCGCGGAGAGATCCAGCAGGTCCCGCCCATGTATTCGGCTGTCAAAATCAACGGGAAAAAGCTCTATGAACTGGCGCGGAAGGGCCGTGAGGTAGCGCGTCCGGCGCGTCCCGTCACCATTCACGAGCTGGAGCTGCTGGGCTGGCCGGACGCGGAGGAGGATTTCCAGCTCCGCATCCGCTGTTCCAAGGGCACCTATGTCCGGACGCTGTGCCACGACATCGGGCAGGCACTGGGCTGCGGCGGCTGTATGAGCGCTCTTCGCCGGACCATGGCGGCGGGCTATACCCTGGCAAACGCTGTGACTCTCCAAGACGTGCAGGCCCAAGGAGAGGCCCTTCTCCGCCCCTTAGACAGCCTTTTCACCCAGCACCCCGCCCGAACGGTCCGCTCCCCAGGCCAGGAAAAGCGGGTCCGCTGCGGCAATCCCATCACCCTGCCGGGAACGCCGGACGGTACTTACCGCATCTACGGCCAAACGGGGGATTTTCTCTGCCTTTCTCAAGCCAGCGGCGGTACGCTGACCAGTCTGAAGAACTTCTTCTAAGGAGGTCCCGCCATGCGTCTGCTTGGAACCTTGAAAACGCCCTGTCCAGCCAACCAGCGGGACCTTATCTACAAGGTCATGCTCCACGAAACCCGGCGGGAAGGGGTGTATGCCTATCTCTATCTCAGCCCCGACGCCCTCTTCTGCTCCTATGACTACCACTATCCCGACCTGGAGGACGCGCTGGAGAACTGGGCCGGGGAAGTGGAGCACTGGACCCAAATCGACGACCCCCTGCCCCACTGCCAGCACGACTGCCCCCTGCCCGTCCGGGTAAAGGGCCGTGCAGAGGGCGCGCCCCAGTGGGGGAAGTACGAAATACTGGAAAACGGGGAATGGAAGGATTTTATACCATGAGCAACCCGAAACAACGTGTTATCGCCCTGGGCTTTTTCGATGGGGTGCATCTGGGCCACGCCGCCCTGCTCCGGCGAACGGCAGAGGAAGCGAAACGCCGGAACTGTATCCCCGCCGTTTTCACCTTCGACCGCCCTCCCAAGGAGGTAGTTACCGGCGTCCCCTGTCCCCTTATCAACTCCCCGGAGGACCGGCGGGACCTGGTACGGCGGCTCTATGGCATTCAGGATGTCATCATGGCCCCCTTTGACCACACAATGATGACCACCTCTTGGGAAGATTTTGTTGTCAAGCTCCTGGCAGGCCGCTGGAACGCCGTCCATCTGGTAGCGGGCCACGACCACCGCTTCGGCTACAAAAACCTGGGCACTCCCGCGCTTCTGGCGGACAAGTGCGCGGAATTGGGCCTGGGCTGTGATATCATGCCCAAGGTGGAGATTGGGGGTATTACTGTCAGCTCCACCTATATCCGCCGCCTGGTGG
>CAOJHG010000376.1 GCA_948435975.1 uncultured Oscillibacter sp.
TCGCCGTCACAGATGTCGGTGCAGAAGTAGCGGGCGCCATGGCCTCCGGCGGCGTCGATGCCCTCGCAGGCGGCCTTGACAAGCGTATCCAGATGGCCGGAGCCGGGGTGACTGTCGCCGAAGGTGCTCTCGACGAAAATCTGAGGCTTTTCCAGGTCTTCCAGGGTCCAACCAGTGCCTAGGCGCAGGGGGTCGAGTTCGGGGGCCAGTTTCCGCATTTCCTGGCTGACTAACATAGTGGTCCTTCCTTTCTTTTCCAATGGCGTGATGTAGTGGGGAGTTTTTTATTTTTTAGATTCCGCTCGCGGCGGAACCAATGCGCGTGGATGAAGCGGTCCTTTTGACTGGGGTAAAATCATGACCTTTCAGCTTAGCGGGGTGTAGGCGGAGAGGGCCTCGGCTGCCGGGACGCCTCTCCGCCGCTCCCACCTAAAGCACGGGTTCATTATAACATCATACGTCATACGTTTCAACTGTGAGAACTGATAGTTTTTTTCAGCTTTTTTAGATAGAACTGACAGAGCCTTGCCGGAGATTTTCTTTCATTTTCTACAATTCCCACGGCTGTGCCTGGAAACTCTGGAGGCTTACAGTGCAATGGTTGATTCAAAATACTGCTCCTGGAGGATGCCTGCTCCATGATTTCATCCGCTGTGAAGCAGAGCCTGTCGTTCATCCATAACGGGATATCCAGATTTTATCATAACAGGCAGTTTGATTCAACAAGCAGAAGAACGAATGGGGCCGCCTCTTGCAATTTGGGAGAATTGACGATATAATACATAGGACATAAGACATTGGATGTTTTCCAGAGGGAAAGGAGCAATATGTACGCCTCGTATTTTGAAACCGTCAAGACCGGAGACGCCTCCCTTCCCGAGCGGGTGGCGGGGCAAATCTCCCAGCTTATCATTGACCGCCATCTTACCTGTGAGGATAAGCTCCCCAATGAATTTGAGCTGGCCGAACAGCTCCATGTGGGCCGGGGCACTGTTCGGGAGGCGGTCAAGCTCCTGGTGGCGCGAAACGTCCTGGTCATCCGCCGGGGCAAGGGGACGTTTATTGCCCGCCATCCCGGAGAAGTGGACGACCCCTTGGGCTTCGCTTACTATCCGGACAAGATTCGGCTTGCCATGGATCTGCTGGAGGTGCGGACCCAAATGGAGCCGTGGGTAGCCGCGCTCGCCGCGAAACGGGCCTCTCAAGCGGATATGGACCGGCTGCGGGAAAAGAGTCTCTTGGTGGAACAGGATATTTTCTCCGGCGTCAACCACCTGGGCCGGGACACGGAGTTCCACATCTGTATTGCTCAATGTACGCAAAATCTGGTAATGCCCAAGCTGATCCCCATTATTACCTATTCCGTGGAGCTGTTCGGGTCCCTGAATGGAAACGTACTGCTGTCGGAGACGGTTTCCGCCCACCGCGCCATCACCGATGCTATCTGCGGGCATGACGTCAAGGCGGCGGAAGAGGCCATGGCCCAGCACCTGGAGCATAACCGAAAAGAATTGGAGCTGCTCTTAAAAGAGCTGCAGTGACAGAAAAACCGGACCCGACGGGATGTGTCAGGTCCGGTTCTGCTTATGGTTTTTTTAGATACGGCTGCGAATCTCCGCGCCCATTTCCTTACAGCCTGCCAGCGTGCCGCCGTTTTGCAGGATGTCCCCGCACCGGAAGCCCGCCTTCAGCGTCTGGTCTACGGCTGCCTCAATCGCGTCCGCTTCCGCCGCCATGTCAAAGCTGTAGCGCAGCATCATGGCCGCCGCCAGAATCGTGCCGATGGGATTTGCTTTGTTCTGACCGGCGATGTCCGGGGCAGACCCGTGGATAGGCTCGTATAGGCCCCGGGAACCCTCGCCCATGCTGGAGGAAGGGATCATACCGATGGAGCCGGTGATCTGGCTGGCCTCGTCGGAGAGGATGTCCCCGAACAGGTTCTCCGTCACCAGCACGTCGAATTGGCTGGGGTCCCGGACAATCTGCATGGCGGCGTTGTCCACATACATATGCAGCAGCTCCACATCCGGGTATTCCTCCGCCACCTCTGTCACGACCTTCCGCCACAGACGGGAGGTGTCCAGCACATTGGCCTTGTCCACGGAGGTCACCCGCTTCCGGCGCTTTTGGGCCATCTGGAAGGCTACATGCGCCACCCGGCGGACCTCGTGCTCGGCGTAGGACATGATATCCACGGCTTTTTTCTCTCCGTTGTCCTCAGTGGTGGTGTGCTCGCCAAAGTACACGCCGCCAATCAGCTCCCGGACTACCACGAAGTCAATGCCCTTTGCGGCGATATCGGCACGGAGGGGGCAGGCGGCGGAGAGGTCCTGAAACATCCGGGCGGGACGGACGTTGGTATAGAGCCCCATGGAGGACCGTAGCTTCAGCAGCCCCCGTTCGGGACGGTTGGCGGAGGGCTGCGCATCCCACTTCGGACCGCCCACAGCCCCCAGCAGCACACTGTCGGAGTTGAGGCAGGTTTCCAGGCTGGAATCCGGCAGG